>CADBTG010000081.1 GCA_902797475.1 uncultured Lachnospiraceae bacterium
AAAATGAAAGACCTTTCGGAAAGCACCGAAATCTATGAGAAGAAGCCGAATCCGGCCATTGTGGGGTTTATATATATACTGCTTGCTATACTGCTGATCGGGATTCCGTGGATGGCATGTTCCAAAACGGACATTGTCACGGAAGCCAACGGCATCATTTTCTATACAAGCGATGTTTCTTATGTGACCAGTAATCACGAAGCAAGAATCGTCAAACGAAACGTTACGGACGGACAGTACGTGACGGAAGGAACCGTTCTGTTCGAGCTGAAATCTTTAGCCGGTAAAACGGACACTAAGGATGACAAAGACGACGGGGACACGGAAAATGAGGACCTCGTAAACGGACAGCCGGTCATCCGGGCAAAGGAGAACGGCTATTTCTTCGGCACCAATGAGGCAGAGGAAGGTTCCATCCTGCAAATCGGCAGCAATGTCGGCTACCTCTTCCAAAAGCCGCAGAAGACGTTCCAAGCGCAGGTTGTCGTCAACGCTAATGACATCGGAGGAATTCGGGAAGGCCAGCAGGTCAGAGTCGAAGTCGAGGCATTTCCGGCCTCCGAATACGGAACCATTACCGGGCGCATCGCCAAGATCATGGACGAAGCCCAATACGATCAGCAGACGGAAACGTCGTATTTTCCGGTATGGATTGATTTCGACGCCACCTCACTGGTTGACAAAAAGAACGATGAAGTGCCCCTTCGAAGCGGATTTTTCTGCCGGGCAAAAATCGTTACCGGCCGTAAGAGAGTGCTCACTTACGTCTGGGATTACATTCGCTGACTCGTCTCGCATAAATAAAACTGCGCTCACCACGCACGGAAAAGGTCCTGTCGCAATCGCGGCGGGGCCTTTTTCGTTTTGCCCGGGGACGGAAGCCATGGCATTTTCCCCAAAAAAAATTACGAGATTTGCGACATTTTGTGTTGTATTATTTTATGGTTTTATTGTATATTATATTCTGGGTTGATATGGAAATCTGTACCCATTGGAGAAACGAATACGATGAGTAACTGTGCAATTGTAGGAATCAACTGGGGCGACGAAGGCAAAGGCCGTATGGTCGATCTTCTGACAGAGCGTTATGACTATGTCATTCGGTACCAGGGCGGCGGAAATGCCGGCCATACCGTAGTCAATGAATACGGCAAGTTCGCTCTCCATCTTCTTCCGTCCGGAATCTTCCGGAAAGGAGTCATGAACATCCTCGGAAACGGTGTTGCGCTTGACCTCGAGAACCTGTATCAGGAGATGCAGACGGTTATCGCGCAGGGTGTTGCAATCACTCCCAAGAACCTGAGAATCAGCGACCGCGCTTCCCTTCTTCTTCCGTGGCACAGAGAACTGGACGGACTCGAAGAAGCTCGTCTTGCCGATAAGAAATTCGGCTCCACGAAGCAGGGAATCGCTCCGTTTTACTCTGACAAATACCAAAAGAAAACCATTCTTGCAGGAGAGCTTTTCTATCCCGAGCATCTGAAGGAGCACCTGAAGGATCTGCTTGCCTGGAAGAATCTGACGCTTACCGGTGTTTACGGCGCGGAACCCGCAAAGTTTTCGGACCTGCTTGCATGGGTCGAGAAGTACGGCGAGTTCTTCAAGCCTTTCATTTGCGATACCGGAAAGCTTTTAAAGCAGGCACAGAAGGACGGAAAGAGCATCCTTTTCGAGGCACAGCTCGGTTCCCTTCGCGACCTGGATTACGGCATTCATCCGTATACGACTTCGTCCAATGCCATCGCTGCTTATGCTCCGGTCGGCTCGGGACTTCCGTCCGCGAAGATCGATGAGATTGTCGGCGTTGTAAAGGCATATTCCACCTGCGTCGGCGAGGGCCCGTTCGTATGCGAGTGGTTCGGCGAGGAGGCTGACAAGCTTCGTGAGGCCGGCGGAGAATACGGCGCCAAGACCGGCCGTCCGAGAAGAGTCGGACCGATTGACATCGTTGCGACGCGCTACGGTGTAGAGTGCCAGGGAGCAACCGACATCGCGCTTACGAAGATGGATGTCATGAGTTATATGGACCGCATTCCGATTTGCGCACATTATGAGCTGAACGGCGAGATTATCGATGATTTCCCGTTCCCGGCAGCGCTTTACGACTGCAAGCCCGTTATGGAGTATATGGACGGCTGGAAGTGCGACATCAGCGGCGCGCGTAAGTGGGAAGACCTTCCCGAGAATGCCCGCAAATATGTCGAGTACGTGGAGAAAGCAATCGGCTGTCATATCCGGTACGTTTCGGTCGGACCCGAGCGCGATGCTTACATCGAGAGAACGCGCTGATACAGGCGGGAATGTTCCGGCAGCGTGGGATTTTTCAGAAGAGAAAAGCGGAAAGCTTTTGTGATAAAGGAGGACGAGATGAAAGAGTATTTTCCGGTCAAGGAAGGCAAGGTAAGAGAGATTTATGATGTCGGGGAGAACATGATTCTGGTTGCGACAGACCGTATCAGCTGCTTCGATGTCATTCTGAACAACATTGTGACGAAGAAGGGAACGGTTCTCACCCAGATGTCTAAGTTCTGGTTTGATTTCACGAAGGACATCGTTAAGAACCATATGATTTCCGTCGACACAAAGGATATGCCGGAGTTCTTCCGCCAGGAGAAATTCGAAGGCAACAGCATGCTTGTCAAGAAGCTTACGATGCTCCCTGTTGAGTGCATCGTGCGCGGCTACATTACCGGTTCCGGCTGGAAGAGCTATCAGGAGAACGGCACCGTTTGCGGCATTAAGCTTCCCGAGGGTCTTCTTGAGTCCGAAAAGCTGCCTGAACCCATCTATACGCCCTCGACGAAGGCCGAGATCGGCGACCACGACGAGAACATCTCGTTCGAGCAGTCCATCGCTTATCTTGAGGAGCGCTTCCCCGGCCACGGAGAAGAGTACGCCACCAAGCTTCGCGATTACACAATCGCGCTTTATAAGAAGTGCGCGGATTACGCTCTTACGAAGGGCATCATCATTGCCGATACGAAGTTTGAGTTCGGTCTTGATGAGAACGGCGAGATCGTTGTCGGCGACGAAATGCTGACTCCCGATTCCTCCCGTTTCTGGCCTCTTGCAAGCTACGAGGTAGGACATGCGGAGCCTTCTTACGACAAGCAGTTCGCACGTGACTGGCTCAAGGCCAACCCGCATGACGACTGGACGCTTCCGCAGGAAGTCGTAGACAAGACCATTGCCATTTACCTTGAGGGTTACGAGAAGCTGACCGGCAAGAAGCTGATTTAAGAATGCATTCATTCCATGAGCGTCCGGATTCGGGGGCTCATGGTTTCATTTTCCGGCAAGGCATGCGGGAGAACGTGCGGTGCCTTCACGGATTCACATAACATTTTTCAGGAGCGATATCATGAGCGATACCAGCAGATACACAAGCCCCTTCTCCGAGCGCTACGCTTCGCCGGAGATGCAGTACATTTTCAGCCAGGACAAGAAGTTTACGACCTGGAGAAAGCTTTGGATTGCCCTTGCCGAGACCGAAATGGAGCTCGGTCTGTCGCAGGACGGAAAGCCTGTCATTACGCAGGAGATGATCGATGAGATGAAGATGCATGTCGACGACATCGATTACGCTGTTGCGAAGGAGCGCGAGAAGCTGGTAAGACATGACGTCATGAGCCATGTTTACGCATACGGGCTGAAGTGCCCGAAGGCCGCCGGAATCATTCACCTCGGCGCAACGAGCTGCTATGTCGGCGATAACACCGACATCATCGTTATGCGCGATGCACTGAATCTTGTTCGTAAGAAGCTGGTAAATGTGATCGCTAAGCTTGCGGAGTTCTCCGGAAAATATAAGGCCGTTCCGACGCTTGCCTTTACCCATTTTCAGCCGGCTCAGCCCACTACGGTCGGTAAGAGAGCGACGCTTTGGCTGCAGGAGTTCTGCATGGACCTTGCGGACGTTGACTATGTGATTTCGACGTTGAAGCTGCTCGGCTGTAAGGGTACGACCGGCACGCAGGCATCCTTCAAGGAACTGTTCAATAACGACCAGGCCAAGCTTGATCAGCTGGATCCGAAGATCGCGCAGAAGATGGGATTTGACGGCTGCTATCCGGTATCCGGACAGACCTATTCCCGTAAGGTTGATACGAGAGTCATGAATGTGGTTGCGGGCATCGCCGCGAGCGCCCACAAGATGAGTAACGACATCCGCCTGTTGCAGCATCTTAAGGAAGTCGAAGAGCCGTTTGAGAAGAACCAGATCGGTTCCTCGGCCATGGCCTATAAGCGTAACCCGATGCGCTCGGAGCGTATTGCTTCGCTGTCCCGTTACGTCATCATCGACGCGCTCAATCCGGCCATTACGTCCGCTACGCAGTGGTTCGAAAGAACGCTTGACGATTCTGCCAACAAGCGTGTTGCAATCTCGGAGGGCTTCCTTGCCATCGACGGCATTCTGGACCTCTGCCTCAATGTTGCAGACGGCCTTGTCGTGAATGAGAAGGTTATCGAGAAGCATATCAGAAGCGAGCTTCCTTTCATGGCGACTGAGAACATCATGATGGATGCCGTGAAGCAGGGCGGAAACCGCCAGGAGCTTCATGAAGAGATTCGCAAGCTTTCGATGGAAGCAGGCGTGACCGTTAAGCAGAAGGGTCTTGAGAACAACCTGCTTGACCTGATTGCCGCTGATGAGGTCTTCGATGTAACGAGAGAAGAGCTCGAGAGTTACATGGTTCCGGCCAACTATGTAGGCCGCTCCGTGGAGCAGACCGAAGCGTTCCTTGCAAACATCGTTAAGCCGATTCTCGAGGCCAATCGCGACTGCCTCGGAATTACCGCGGAGATTAATGTATAAAGAATGAAAAAGGCAGGCGCTTCGGTGCCTGCCTTTCGGAAAATGTGAGAGTTCCGGCTTATGTTCCGCCGCCCCGGCGCTAAGCCGACAATCCACGGAGAGGATACAGAATGGATAAAATACTGGTTTTGGATTTCGGAGGGCAGTACAACCAGCTGGTTGCAAGACGCGTGCGCGAATGCAACGTGTATTGCGAGATTGCTTCGTACCGTACCGATATCGCGGCAATCAAAGGAATGAACCTTAAGGGCATCATCCTGACCGGCGGACCGAACAGCTGCTATGAGCCCGGCGCGCCGAGCTGCACGAAGGAACTGTTCGAACTCGGAATTCCGGTTTTGGGTCTTTGCTACGGAGCACAGCTGATGCAGCAGGTGCTCGGCGGAAAAGTCGAGAGGGCTTCGGTGCAGGAATACGGAAGAACGGAGATTGAAACCGATTCGAATTCACCGCTTTTCGCCGGTGTTCCCAAGGAGACCGTATGCTGGATGAGTCATTTTGACTACATCAGTAGAATGGCGTCCGGCTTTACTTCCATCGCACATTCGAAGGATTGTCCGGTAGCTGCTTGTCAGGATCTTTCGCGGAAACTGTTCGGCATTCAGTTCCACCCGGAGGTGCTTCATACGCCCGAAGGAACGAAGATGATTTATAACTTCGTCCGCACGGTTTGCGGCTGCGACGGCTCCTGGAAGATGGACGCATTTGTCGAAAGAACGATTAAAGAGATTCGGGAGAAAGTCGGTGACGGCCGCGTCCTTCTCGGTCTTTCGGGCGGCGTTGACAGCTCGGTGGCAGCAGGCCTTCTGGCCCGCGCAATCGGAAAGCAGCTGACCTGCGTCTTTGTGGACCACGGCCTTCTTCGTAAGAATGAGGGTGACGAGGTTGAAGCGGTATTCGGCAAGGGCGGCAACTTCGATCTGAACTTCGTGCGCGTCAATGCACAGCACCGTTTTTATGTGAAATTAGCCGGAGAGACCGAGCCCGAGAGAAAGCGTAAGATTATCGGCGAAGAGTTCATCCGCGTATTCGAGGAGGAAGCCCGCAAGATCGGGG
>CADBTG010000082.1 GCA_902797475.1 uncultured Lachnospiraceae bacterium
ACCTTGTAAAGCTCGCTCTTGCGGCCGAGAATCTTATTGTAGCGCTTGATGTTCTTCTGGAGCTCGTCGTCCTCCTGCTGCAGTTTGAGAAGCTCGAGACCGACCAGCTTGCTTAACTGCATCGCGAGAATCGCGTCGGCCTGACGTTCCGTGAAATCAAACTGTCTGGCGGCCTTTTTGGCTTCCTCGGTTTTAAAGCGGATGTCGTCGATGACGCCGTGCATCAGGCATTCACGGGCCTGTCTGAGATCCTTCGAGCCGCGGAGCACTTCGATGATGAAATCGATGACGTCGACGGCACGGATCAGACCGCTGACAACCTCAAGACGCTTCGTTGCACGGTCCAGAAGGTATTGGTATTCCTTTGTATAAAGCTCATCCTGGAAGTCGATGAATTCCTGAAGGAGACGCTTGAGCGGGAAGGTGCCGGGCTGTCCGTCCTTGACCGCGATAAAGTTCACACCGTAGGTATCCTCGAGAGAGGTTTTCTTATATAAGCCATTCAGCAGGTTCTCGGGGTCGCGGTCCTTCTTGACCTCGATGACGATGCGGAGACCTTCCTTGGAGGACTCATCCCTGACGTCCGCGATTTCCTCAAAGGTCTTGTTCCTGACGGCGTCTGCGAGCTCCTCGACAAGCTTGGTCTTGTTGCCGGCTGCCGTATACGGAATTTCCGTGATGACGATGTTCTTTTTACCGTATTCGCCGTTCTCGATTTCGGCTTTGGCACGGATGCGGACTTTGCCTTCGCCGGTTTCGTACATCGAAAGAAGCTCGTCGCCGTTGACAATTGTGCCGCCGGTCGGGAAATCCGGGCCGGGGATCAGCTGCATCAGATCTTCGGTCGTGATATACGGGTCATGCATGACGGCAATCGCACCGTCGATGACCTCCACCGGGTTGTGCGGCGGAATGCTTGTCGCCATGCCGACGGCGATACCGGTCGTGCCGTTGATCAGAAGGTTCGGAAGCATGGCCGGCAAAACGGTCGGTTCCTTCTCGTTCTCATCAAAGTTCGGGACAAATTCGACGAGTCCCTGATCCAGGTGATCGAGCATCGTCATGGCGCCTTCCGAGAGTCTGGCCTCGGTATAACGCATGGCAGCAGCGCCGTCGCCGTCGATGGAACCGAAGTTACCGTGGCCGTCGACGAGCGGAATGGCGAGAGAGTAGTTCTCGGTCATATGCACGAGCGCTTCGTAAATCGAAGAGTCGCCGTGCGGATGGTATTTACCCATGGTATCGCCGACGATACGGGCACTCTTACGGTGCGGCTTCTTCGGATCAAGTCCGAGCTCCTTCATGGCATAAAGAATGCGCCGCTGAACCGGCTTCAGGCCGTCCCTCACATCCGGAATGGCACGGGCGATGATGACGCTCATTGCATAGTCACGGAAGGAGGTTTTCATTTCTTCCGCAAAATCCAGCTGGATTACGGATTCTTTCTCGGTATTCAAAACTTATTGCCTCCTGTCAGGTGATATCCAGATTCGCGTACTTGGCTTCGTCAATGATGAACTGTCTTCGCGGAACGACATTGCTGCCCATCAGAAGACTGGTAACTTCGTCGGCTTCGACGGTGTCCCCGATGGAAACCTGTGCAATGACGCGCTGCGCGGGGTCAAGCGTTGTCTCCCATAACTGGTGGGCATCCATCTCGCCGAGACCCTTATAGCGCTGCAGGGAATGAATCTTACCCTTGCTTTCCTCAATCTCGCGGCGCTTCTTATCGAGCTCGAAGTCGTTCATCAGATACATGCTTTCCTTCTTCGCGCCCTTCTTGCCGGGAACCTCGTATTCGATTTTGTAAAGCGGCGGAAGACCGCGGTAAACTTTGCCCTCGAGAATCAGCTCCGGCATGAAGCGATAGAAAAATGTGAGCAAAAGCGTGCTGATATGCGCACCGTCGACATCGGCATCGGTCAGGATGATGATCTTGTCGTAACGGAGCTTGTTGATATCGAATTCCTCGCTGATGCCGCAGCCGAAAGCGGAGATCATCGAGCGGATTTCGTTGTTCTGCAGAATCTTTTCAAGTGTTGCCTTCTCAACGTTCAGAATCTTGCCGCGAAGCGGAAGCACGGCGTGTGTCTTTCGGTCACGGGCATTCTTTACGGTGCCGCCTGCGGAATCACCCTCGACGATGTAAATCTCGCACTCGGCGGGCTTCTTCGAAGAGCACGCGGCAAGCTTGGATTTGGTGTCAAAGTCGTTCAGCTGTTTCAAAACCGCGCTCCGCGCTTTGTCACTTGCCTGACGGGCGCGGCAGGAGCGGGCGGTATTGTCGAGAATCGCGCGGAGCACCTCGACGTTCTTGTCGAAGTATCTTGTCACTTCCGCGGCAAATACCTCGTCGACCGCAGTCTTTGCATCGGTATTGCCGAGCTTGGTCTTGGTCTGGCCTTCGAACTGCGGGTCCGGATGCTTAATCGAGACGATGGCAACGAGACCGTTTCTGACGTCCTTGCCGTCGTAGTTTTCGTCCTTGTCCTTTAAATAGCCGAGCTCTCTTGCATACGAATTGAGAACCCTCGTGAGAGCGGTCTTGAAACCGGTCACGAGCGTTCCGCCGTCGACAACATTGATGCGGTTGCAGTACGCATTGATCTGCTCGGAATAATCGTTTATATACTGCAGGGCGACTTCGACCTCGATGTCGCCTTTGCTGCCTTCGATGTAAATCGGTTCCGCGTGAAGCGGTGTCGCTTCGCGGTTGATATAGGAGATGAAGCTCTTGATTCCGTGCTCTTCGTAATAGACGCGCTCGTCACCGGAGCGCTCGTCGCGGAAGCGGAGCGTAAGTCCTTTGTTCAAAAAGGCAATTTCCTTAAGCCTCTTGCAGATGGTTTCGGGGCTGAACTTAACGGTTTCGAAGATTTCCGGGTCGGGATAGAAGGTAACCTTCGTTCCGGTATCGCTCTTCTTGCAGGTGCCGATGACCGGGAGCAGGCCGTTCTCAAGCTTCGTAACCGGATGACCGCCCTTTTCGTAGGAATCCATGTAGATATTCCCGTTTCTTCGAATCTCGACGATCATCTTTGAAGAAAGCGCATTCACGACGGAAGCGCCGACGCCGTGCAGACCGCCGGATACCTTATAAACGGTATTGCCGAACTTGCCGCCCGCATGCAGTATCGTATATACGACACGGGCCGTCGGAATCTTCTTGGTCGGGTGGATGTCCACCGGAACGCCGCGGCCGTTATCGATAATCGTAATCCCGCCGTCCTTTTGTAAAATGATCTGAACTTCGTTGCAGTATCCTGTCAAATGCTCGTCAATGCCGTTGTCAAGAATCTCCCAGATGAGGTGGTGAAGTCCCTTCGTACCGGTAGAACCGATATACATGCCGGGACGCTTCCGAACCGCTTCGAGACCTTCTAAAACAACGATCTGACTGCCGTCGTATTCAGCCATAACAGAACCTTCCTTGCTTGAATTTCCGGACACTAGCGATTGTGCCCATAGCAATAAAAATATACCATATTTAGCAACTCTTTGCAAGCAAAAGATAGGAAAATCGAAAATTTGTTCGCATTTTTCAGGACAATTGACATGATTTCGCACAGGATGGGAAAATATGCTCCATTTACGGAAAACACCGTTTCGTTGTAAAATCAAATCACAGTGGGGAAAAAGGTGTTCATTTTACTGAAAAATGTGTTGCAAACGGGGTGGCATCGTGATATAATTACGAAGATTTTTGCAGAAAGGAGAGTAACATGAGCAAGAAACCGTTTGTAACCAAACAGCAGATTGAAGAGATTGTGAAGACGTATCCTACGCCTTTCCATATCTATGACGAAGCTGCCATCAGACGTAATGCGCGCGAATTGAAAGCTGCATTTGCCTGGAACAAAGGTTATAAGGAGTTTTTTGCGGTTAAGGCTACTCCCAATCCGTACATCCTGCAGATTTTGAGAGAGGAAGGCTGCGGTGCAGACTGCTCTTCCTTTACGGAACTCTGCCTTGCCGACGCGGCGGGAATGAAAGACGGGGATATTATGTTCTCCTCTAACGAAACGCCTCGCGGGGAGTTTACCAAAGCGCGCGAATTGGGTGCATTCATCAACCTTGACGATGTTACGCATATTCCTTTCCTGAAAGAGGAGTGCGGCATTCCGGAGACCGTTTGCATGCGGTACAACCCCGGCGGAATCTATGAGCTCGGAAACGGCATCATGGACAACCCCGGCGACGCCAAATACGGTTGCACGAAAGAGCAGCTGATCGCGGCATTTGGCGAGTTGAAGGCTCTCGGAGTAAAGCATTTCGGCGTACATTCGTTCCTCGTAAGCAACACGACTGCGGAGAACTATTATCCGACTCTGGCTCGGACTCTGTTCACGCTCGCAGTGGAGCTTAACAAGGCTACCGGTGCGCATATTGCATTCGTGAATCTTTCCGGCGGAATCGGAATCCCGTATCGTCCTGACCAGAAGGCTGTTGATATTGCAGCTGTCGGTCGCGGCGTGAAGGAAGTTTTCGACGAGATTCTTGTGCCTGCAGGCATGGGCGATGTTGCCGTCTATACCGAACTGGGGCGTTTTATGCTGGCGCCTTACGGCGGGCTTGTAGTCCGGGCTATTCACGAGAAGCACATTTACAAAGAGTACATCGGCGTGGACGCCTGCGCCGTAAACCTGATGCGGCCTGCAATGTACGGGGCGTATCATCACATCACGGTCCTGGGGAAGGAGAATGAGCCGTGCGATCACACTTATGATGTGGTCGGTTCTTTATGCGAGAATAACGATAAGTTTGCGATTGACCGCAAACTGCCGAAGATCGATATCGGCGATTACCTGTTCATACATGATACCGGTGCCCACGGCTTTGCCATGGGGTATAATTACAACGGTAAACTGAAATCGGCGGAGCTGCTGCTTAAGCCTGACGGATCGGTTAAGATGATCCGAAGGGCGGAAAAGCCTGCGGATTACTTCGCGACATTTGATTTCAGCGACATTATGAAGGGTCATTTCTGATACGGTTTCGGCACGCGACGAAACCTGCGTGAAATGTTCTGGGCACGGCGGTTTCCGTCGTGCCCTTTTTAGTCTTTTAAGCTGCCTTTCGGCAGGGAAATGAGGATACCAATGAAGAATAAGAAACGGGAGATTTCGGAAGAGAATATTAAGAAGTCCGGAAAGCTTCCGCAGGAGATCGGAGCAGAGCTTAAAAGCCGCGGAATAACGGAAGCGGATATCTATGTAAGCGTTCGCACCGATATGGATTTAAACTGTGATTTTACGCCGGGATGGCTTATTCTGACAAAGGGTAAGAAGCTGATTTCGGCAACAGCCGATCCGCTTTCCGGAGAAATTCACTTTTTTAAAGGCATGGAGACGCGAAAGTCCAGAACGGTCGCACGCGACCGCAAATGGAACTTCGCCGAATTCGATGTCTCGGATTTGAAAAATGCATACGTAGAACGCTCGGTCAGCGGCGGATTTCTGATTCTGGTTCATAAAGACGTCAACGATCCCGAAGCAGAGGGGCTTGCCGAGACGGCGGCAGCGGTTTCGAACCACTGCATGTCCGGCGCCACCAAAATCGAGCGGTTATGCGAGAAGATCATCGACGGCAAGGAAATCGATGAGGAAGCCCTTGAGGATGACGAGGAGGAAGAGTTCTGCCCGGTTTGCGGCATGATGTACCCGGATTCCGACCGTAAGGTTTGTCCGAAGTGCATGAACAAGAAGTCCATCTTCCGGCGCACGCTCGGATATCTGAAGCCTTACAAATGGCGGATTCTTGTGATGTTTTTATGCTATCTGGCAACAGCGGCACTGAACATCATCTGGCCTTATCTGAACGGCGTCGTGCTTTACGACAGGGTTCTCGGTAAGGACGAAAAGTTCCTTTCGTTCCTTTCGGTTGAGAGCAACCGCTTTGCGGTGATTCTTCTTCTGATTGTTTTGACGATGGTAATGACGAAGATCACGATGCAGCTTGTCGGAATCCTGCAGGGCGTCATGACCGCGAAGATTGTTCCGAGAGTCGTCAAGTCCATGAGAAATGACGTTTTCGGCGCGATGGGAAAGCTCTCCATCAACTTTTTCACAAGCAAGCAGACCGGTTCCCTGATGACCCGTGTCATGTCCGACTCGGACGAGGTTTCGGGCTTTTTCATCGATGGTTTGCCGTACTTTCTAATCAATGTTTTCTCCATCATTGCCATGGCAGTGGTGATGTTTCGGCTGAGCTGGCCGCTTGCGATTGTGGCGCTCATGTTCATGCCGATCACGTTTTTGGTAAGCTGGTTCATGCTTCCGAGACTCTGGCACCGTTACGGCAGAAGACACCGCGCGACGAGATCGCTGAATTCGAAGATTCACGACAACTTAAGCGGCGCCCGTGTCGTTAAGGCTTTCGGTCAGGAAGGAAGCGAGGTTCGCCGTTTCGACAAGAGCAATGAAAAAGTCAGAAGCGCCGACCTTGCGGTCATGAATTACGATAACAAATTCTCGGCACTCTATTCGGCAGCGGAGAACCTTGCGTCCCTGATGGTATACATCGTCGGCGCATACCTGATTCTCATTCAGAAGCGGTTCGATTACCCGATTCTGATCACATTTGCCGGATATGTAGGCCAGATGACCGGTCCGATGGACTTCATGTCGTTCTTCTTCCGGTGGTTCACGAACTGCATGAACAGCGCACAGCGTATGTTCGAAATCATCGACGCGGTTCCGGAAATCCAGGAGAAGGAAAATGCGATTTCGCTCGAGCAGATCGAGGGAACCGTCGAGATGAAGAACGTGACGTTCGGTTACGAGAAGAACAAGCCTGTTCTGAAGAACATCAATCTGAAGGTCGAGGGCGGTCACATGCTCGGAATCGTCGGACGTTCCGGTGCAGGCAAGACAACAATCGTCAACCTGATCTCAAGACTGTACGATCCGCAGGAGGGAACGGTTACGCTTGACGGCGTGAACCTGAAGGACCTTTCCTTCAAGACGCTTCGCGGAAACGTTGCGATGGTTTCGCAGGAGACCTACATGTTCATGGGAACGGTTGCGGAGAATATCGCCTATGCAAGAAAAGATGCAAGCCGCGCGGAAATCATAAGAGCAGCCGTGCTGGCGAGCGCGCATGACTTCATCTGCCGGATGCCGGACGGTTACGACACGATCATCGGTTCTTCGGGAAGAGATCTCTCGGGCGGTGAGAGACAGCGTATTTCGATCGCGCGTGCCATCCTTGCCAATCCCAAGATTCTGATTCTCGACGAGGCAACGGCTGCCGTTGACACCGAGACCGAGCAGGCCATTCAGCAGTCCATCAACATGCTGATCAAGGGCCGCACGACGATCTCGATTGCGCACCGTCTTTCCACGCTTCGTGACGCGGATTCGCTGATTGTCATCGACGAAGGAAAGATTGCCGAACAGGGCACGCACGAGGAACTGCTGAAGCAGAAGGGTGTCTACTACAAGCTCAAAGAGCTGCAGACGAAGGCGCTTGCGCTTAAGGGAATCGAATAGGCGAAGAGGTTACGTTTTGAAGGATATTCCGGCAGCAGCCGGAGATAGGAGCATATTATGGGTTTAAAGAATTTTGAAGGAGCGGATGAGGAATTCAACCTCGAACAGATGGAGGCAGAGACCGAGGCGATGCTTCGCCTTCGCTATCTGAATGCGGAAAATGCGACGTTCGCCCGCACGCCCGGCGGCTTTGTCTCTTTGGACATCGTCGGGGAGGCGGATGCCGTGTCGCCGGAGCATTACGACCGCGTGCGCGTCGTGAGAAGCTTCCCGTTCACCGCTCCGGATACATACATTTCCATCAGCACGACGGAGGAGAAGAGCAAGGAAATCGGCATCATCAAGGACATCACGAAGGATGTTTCGAAGGAAACGAGAAAGATGCTCGAGGAGCAGATGAACCTTCGCTACTTTACCCCGATCATTACGAAGATCAACGACATCAAAGAGGAATACGGACACGCCTACTGGGATGTGGATACCAACGAAGGACCGTGCAGGTTTGTCATTTACATGAATTCCAGCTCCGTTGTCAGCCTCTCGGATGTTCGTCTGATGGTTACCGACCTTGACGGCAACCGTTTTGAAATACCGGATTATACCAGACTGTCGGCAGGCGAGCTGAAAAAGCTGGATCTGTTCCTGTAAGAAGCGGACCGCAGGCATTTGCCGGGCGGGCTTTACAAAGAACAGTTGTCTCATGCTGCGCTGCAGCGGGAAGGATTATATTATGAATTTGAAATTTGATTTGCCGGCGGAGAGCCGAAAGGCGTTTTCCCCGGCGGACGGAGAGGAGATACGGTACTGCTCCCCCTATGATATCGGTGAAGACGGAAGAATGAAGCACGACGGATACATCGTTGTGACGAACCGCCGGCTCCTGATTCTTTCGGGAGGGGAAACCGTGACCGAGCTTTCGCTTTCGGATATCACGTATCTGAAGTGCGACCCGCTCGTTAACAACGGCATCCTGATCGTCAGGACGGTTCAGGAGCCCGAGGAACGGATTCTTGCCCGGTTCACGATGAAGCATGTAAGCCGTGTCGCATTTATCGCAAAGGGCGCGCTTCTTCTTAGGGACGGCGTTCCGAAGCAGGTCATCAGCCGCGAATATGACAAAACCTGTCCGATCTGCGGCCGGGCGCTCCGCGGCACGAGAGAGTGCCCGAAGTGCAGCCATAAGCCCTCCGTCCTTTGGAAGTTTTTCAAGCTCTGCGGAGCTTACAAGGGAAGACTTGCGGTCATCGCGCTTCTGATGGTCGGTGTGGCAGGCGTTCAGCTGCTTGTTCCGAAGATTCAGCAGGTCTTCATCGACGATTATCTGAAAGTCCGTAAGGGCGGAATGAAGGAAATCGGCATCTATGCCGGCATCCTGATCGGTGTGACGGCTGTCACGATTCTTCTGCACGTTCTTCGGTACTGGATGTGCATTTCGATGGGCACGAAGATGAGCATGGACCTTCGCGCAATGCTTTACAAGAAGGTTCAGATTCTGTCGCTTTCGTTCATTCAGGACCGTCGTCCGGGTGAACTGATGAACCGTATCGTGGACGATACGAGGCAGGTTCGCCGCTTCATGGAGGAAGCGTTCGCGGGTATGTTCTCGTGCATCATTTCGATGATCTCGGTTGTGGTTGTCATGCTTACGATGGACTGGAAGCTGACGCTGATGTCGGTTGTATTTGTGCCGATTGCACTCGGACTTTCCATTTCGTTCCGTAAGAACATTCACCGCCGTTTCCACATGCAGTGGCACCGTTTCGACAAGACGAACAGCGGCCTGCAGGACATTCTGGCCGGCATGCGCGTCGTGAAGTCTTTTGGTACCGAGGAGCAGGAAACGGAGCATTTCCGCAAGCTTACGGATGACTTTGCGAAGGTTCAGGAGAGAAATGAGGTATTCTGGGCATCCTTATTCCCGATCATCTCATTTGTCATGGGCATGGGCGTATATGTCGTGACGTATTTCGGCGGACTCGGCGTTTTGGAGGACCGCTTTACGGTAGGTCAGCTGCAGCAGTTCATCAACTATACGTGGATGCTTTACGGACCGCTCGGGTGGATGACGTTCCTGCCCCGTATGATCACGCAGCTGATGACAAGCCTTGAGCGAATCTACGACGTCATGGATGAGGAACCGCTCATTCGAGACAGCGAAAAGGCCGTGGATATCGATGTAAAAGGCGAAGTCGAGTTTCAGGATGTCACGTTCGGTTACCGCTCCTACGAGCCGGTTCTCGAGAAGATTAACCTGAAGGTGAAGCCGGGCGAGATGATCGGTCTTGTCGGCGCTTCCGGCACCGGCAAATCGACTCTGATCAACCTGATCATGCGTCTTTATGAGGTTGATGACGGTCATCTTCTGATCGACGGAGTGGACATCAACGATCTTCGCATTGAAAAATACCACTCGCAGATCGGCGTGGTTCTGCAGGAGAACTTCCTCTTTGCCGGAACCATCTACAACAACCTGAAATTTGCCAAGCCCGATGCGACCGAGGAGGAAATCATCATGGCGGCCAAGATGGCCAATGCGCATGATTTCATCGTCAAGACGCCGGACGGCTATAACACATACGTCGGAGAGCACGGCTACAGCCTTTCCGGCGGAGAACGGCAGCGTCTGGCGATTGCCAGAGCCATTCTGAATAAGCCGAAGCTTCTGATTCTCGACGAGGCAACCTCGGCGCTCGATACCGAGAGCGAGTATCTGATTCAGAAGGCACTTGAGCGTCTTACGGCAAATTGCACGACATTTGCCATCGCACACCGTCTTTCGACGCTGAAGGATGCGGACCGCCTTGTCGTAATCGACGGGCATCGCATTGCAGAGGTCGGAACGCACAACGAGCTGATGGAGCAAAAAGGAATTTACTACAAACTGGTTACTGCCCAGCTGCAGATGCAGGCATTAAAGCCCGAAGCAGGCGAAGAGCAGGCAGCCGGTTAACGAAAGGAGCGGACCATGGACAGACTGAAGGAAATGATTCCCTATCTCTTACATTGGTACCGTTATAACGCGAGGGTTCTTCCGTGGAGGGAGGACCCTTCTGCTTATCATGTCTGGATTTCGGAGATCATGCTGCAGCAGACGAGGGTGGAAGCCGTGCGCGGTTACTATATGCGGTTTCTTTCAGAGCTCCCGGACATCCCGTCGCTCGCAGCCTGTCCCGATGACAGGCTTATGAAACTGTGGGAAGGACTCGGGTATTATTCGCGGTGCAGAAATCTGAAGAAGGCTGCGGAAATCGTCACAAAGCAGTATGAAGGTAAGCTTCCGGAGGATTACCGGACGCTTAGAAGTCTTCCGGGCATCGGCGATTACACGGCCGGCGCCATTTCTTCGATTGCGTTTCAAAAGCCCGAGCCGGCCGTTGACGGCAACGTGCTTCGTGTCTGCGCGAGGCTTGACGGAAGCAGGGAAGACATCCTGTCGCCCGCAGTGAAGAAAGACCTGACCGAAAGACTTCGGGCAGTGATGCCCGGGAAGGAGTCCGGTGCGCTTAACCAGGCGCTGATGGATCTCGGGGCCGGCATCTGCGTTCCGAACGGGGCGCCCCGCTGTGAGGAATGTCCGCTCATGCATCTTTGCGTGGCATTTGCCGAAGGCACGGCATCGGAGATCCCGGTGCGCGCGGCGAAGAAGGAGCGCAGGACGGAGAAAAGGACCGTCTTTCTGCTTCGGCAGGGAGACCGCGTATTACTGCATAAGCGCCCTGATAAAGGGCTGCTTGCGGGACTTTATGAGTTTCCGAATGTGCCCGGCGCTTTGAACGAAAAGGCAGCCGGACAGGCGCTTAACGGGCTTCTTCCGATGCTCTCCCTTTCGAGAGGGAAACTTCAAAAAGAAGAGGATGCCGTTCATGTTTTCACGCATATCAAATGGGAGATGAAGGCATACGGAGGGACTGTCCAAAACGAAACCTCCGCGCTTCCCGAGGGGTATTCCTGGGCGGATGAAAACGCGTTTCTTAACGAGTGTTCCGTCCCGTCTGCTTTCGGAAAATGGAACCCATTTTCGAAAAAGGGTTGAAGACAGGCGGAAGAACGGCTACAATAGACTAAGCCGTTTAAAGAGGGGGTTGCCTTACAGATGTATGAGTCTGATTACGAAAACGCTGCGCGGGAATACGAACGACTCTCGAAAAAGCGTAAGAATTCGAGAAAATGGTTTACGTGGATTTCCCTGGCTTTTGTGCCGTTGATTGTCTTACTCTTCACTGCAAGCAATGCGACGGATGCGGAAGTTTTTTCGGTTTTGGCAGGTCTTATGATACTCGGATACATGGCCTTTTGGGGTCTCGGAATCCCGTATCTTTTGGTGACAAGAAACCGGGACAGAAACCGCGAGATGGAGGCATTTTACAAAAGGGCCGCCTATGAGGAAGCGGCGCCGTTCGTCGACGGTTTCGCATTTGACCCGCTCGGCGGGCTGTCCGAAGAAACGCTGTACGGAAGCGGTCTTGTAAACGACGGGCGTCCGGATGTCCGAAACTTTTACAAAACACCGCCTGTGCGGTCTTACCTGATCAACAAGGAATATATGACCGGCGTCTGCAACGGAATCCGGTTTGAAAGAGCCAATGTGAATCTGTCTCCGGGACGGGAGACGTTTGAAGTGAACTGGATGGTGTTCACACTTCCCGAGAATACGATGACAGGACTCACGTATATGTCGGGACGGTTCATCAGCCGAAATGCGACGTCGGATTTTCCGGGGAAATCGCTTGGAAAAGCGAAGGACGGCGGACTGTTCTTTCATATGGGCGGAAACGAGCCTTCGGAGTATTATAAGCAGTGCCTGCTGAGGCTTGCGGCTTCCATCGGAAGCGACTGCGAGCTGAGCATATTCGGCAACAAGCTGCATGTGCTTGTGCGTCGGGAAGGCTATATCAGCGACATTCCGCTGCATCTTTCGGAACTCGGCGAGGACGAAATCAGACGCCAGCTTTCCGGCCGGATTGCCGAGGTCACCGAGTGTGTGAAAGCGCTGCCGGATGTATTTGTTGACGGCTTCACGGAAACGAAAAAAAGAAATCCCGACACCATGCGGATGCCGGGATAACGGGTTACGGGTTGTAGGATTTCTACAGCCCGTATTTTTTCATGATCGAATCAATCTTGGAACGGTTGCGGTCGATGTCCTGCACATGCTCGGAAACGCGGGAAAGAGACTGCGCGCGCTCGCGGTCCTGCGCGATTCTCTGACGCTTCTCCTCCTCAGAGGGCGGGAAGCCTTCGGCCTTTCTCTTGGCGTATTCGAAGGTGCGGAGCGTGTCATAGTATCCGAGCTGGAGACGGAACATCGCATTCTTTCCGTCAAAATCAAGCGTGCCCGAGAAAAGCGAGCCGATGTCCGAGCTCGGCGAAATCTCGATGACCGAATCCGCACGGGAGAGCAGATAAGGGTCGACCTGCTGATTCGGTGAGCACTTGACGATGATCAGATCCGTAAGGCCTGTCTCGATGAGCGGACGAATTGGAACGGCATCGTAAAGGCCGCCGTCACGGTACCAGCTGCCGTCGATCTCGACGGGAGCATACACGAGCGGAATGGACGTGGAAGCAAGCAGTGCCTTTTTGATGTACTCGGGTGAGCGGCCGTTGATCAGAAGGTGTTCACCTTCGCGCTCGTAACGGTCCTCACGCAGGCTGTTCACGGCAGAGCCGATCTGTGCGGGAATCTTCGAGGAATCCGGCGGATCGGATTTGGTGACGGTAATGTAAGCGGGAACGGGACTTTGGGAGACTTTGTTCAGATCGATTCGCTCGTCCGTAAGCCTTAAGAGATCATCCCGGGAACAATAGCCGTCGGGTTCCATGTTCAGAAAATGAATGGGCTTGATGCTGACCCAGGTTTCCTCTGCCGTACGGTAATTGCCGTTCAGCAGTAAAACCGCGTTTAACGCGCCGACGGAGCTTCCGGAGATGCCTCTTATGGAAGCGTCGATTCCGAGTTCGTGAAGCGCTTTGAATGCACCGACCTGGTAGGCGCCTTTCCCTCCGCCTCCGGAAAGAACAAGGCCGTATTTCTTCGTGTTCATCGGTGGATATCCCCCCTTTTTCTTCGGCATCGGATGCCTTTTAGGAAAGTCTATCACATTTTCCTTCGGAAGACAATGAAAAAGGACACAAATACAGGCAAATTCCTGCATTTCTTGAATTGTCATTTTGCGTGGTATATGGTATTATAACTGTGTATGTGCTTTTTTCGGAGGTAGTAATGAGCAAAATATTCGATGTTGACAATAAATTCTTCTCCACGCTTTCCAAGATTTGGGATCTCATGGTAGTGGATTTTCTTTTTATCATCACTCTGCCGGCCTTCATCGGACCGTCCTGCACGGCACTTTATTATGCCATCGTGAAGAACATCCGCAAGAGCAGAGGATATCCGTCCAAGACCTTCTTCCATTCGTTTAAACAGAATTTCAAACAGGCGGCGATCATCGGAATAGGACAGCTGATTATCGGCGGAGGACTGATTTTCTCATACATTTTTGCGACTGCCATGGATGCAAAGTCTTATATCGGACAGGTATATTATTGGCTTGTGCTGATTCTTGCCATCCTTTTCGTCATGGTGAGCATTTATGTCTATCCGATTTTGTCCCGCTTTACGATGAAGACGAAGGATATTCTGCATTTGAGCCTGTATATGAGCTTCCGGCATCTGCCGACGACAATGTTCGGCCTGATCGGAATTGTTGCAATCGTATTGATCGGGGACTATCTTCTGTTGAGTCCGTTTGTACTGCTTGCCCCTGCCGTATATGTCCTGATTCTTTCGTTTATGATGGAGAAAGTGCTTCGTGCCTACATGCCGAAGAAGGAAGACCAGGACGAAATCGAACAGGAAGCCTGGTATTACGAGTAAATTTCCGAAAGGAGATCAGCTATGAACGAAACCTTGTACAAGTTGATGAATTGGCCCGAAATCGAGGCGGTCGTCTACTCGGAGCATGACAATCCGCATCAGGTGCTCGGACCGAAAGTGACAGCGGACGGAATTCTGATTGCCGCGTTCGACCCGGATGCGCAGGAGGTGTTCGTCCTCACGGGACGCGACGCCGTGCCGATGGAGCGTGTGGATGAGGGCGGTTATTTTGCCGCGCTTCTTCCCGGAAAGAAGATTCCGAAGTACACGCTTAAGTTTGTCTATCCGCAGGGAGAACGGATCTGCGAGGATGCATATCGCTTTGCGCCGCAGATTTCCGAGGGAGACCTGCAGGCGTTTCGTGCGGGAATCAATTACCGGATTTACGACGTGCTCGGCGCTCACCCGATGACGGTCGACGGCGTGGACGGCGTATATTTCGCCGTATGGGCACCGAATGTACTCCGCATCAGCGTTGTAGGAGATTTCAACCACTGGGACGGCAGACGCAATCCGATGCGTCGTCTCGGGGACAGCGGCGTATTCGAGCTGTTTCTTCCCGAAGCCAAGGCCGGTGACATTTACAAGTACGAACTGAAGGTTAAGGGCGGCCTGACCTACCTTAAGGCCGATCCGTACGCCAATGCATCCGAGCTTCGTCCCGGAACCGCAAGCATCGTCGCGGACCTTCGGAAGTTCGAGTGGACCGATGACGCTTACCTGAAGGATCTTGAAGGCAAAGACTTCAAGAAGCTGCCGATGAACATTTACGAGGTTCATCTCGGCTCCTGGAAGAAACCCGCAGAGGAGAACGGCAGCTTTTACAATTACCGCGAGCTGGCGGTCATGCTTGCGGATTACGTGAAGGAGATGGGCTACACGCACATCGAGCTGATGCCGATCATGGAGCATCCGTTGGATGCTTCCTGGGGTTATCAGGTAACCGGTTATTACAGCGTCACCGCAAGATACGGAACGCCGGATGACTTCCGCTATTTCATGAATTACATGCATGAGCAGGGCATCGGTGTCATTCTTGACTGGGTACCGGCTCATTTTCCGAGAGATACGTTCGGCCTTTCCAATTTCGACGGAACGTGCCTTTACGAGCATTGGGATCCGAGAAAGGGCGCGCACCCGCATTGGGGTACGCTGATCTTCAACTACGGACGTCCCGAGGTTTCGAACTTCCTGATTGCAAGCGCCCTGTTCTGGCTGTCCGAGTACCATGCGGACGGCATCCGGATGGACGCTGTGGCTTCCATGCTTTATCTCGATTACGGCAAGAACGACGGCGAGTGGGTTGCCAACATGTACGGCGGCAACGAGAACCTCGAGGCCATCGAGCTTTTGAAGCATCTCAATTCCATTGTAGGCAAGAGACTCCCCGGCAGACTTATGATTGCGGAAGAGTCGACGGCATGGCCGAAGATTACCGGCGATCTGCAGGATGACGGCCTCGGCTTCGATTTTAAGTGGAACATGGGCTGGATGAATGACTTCACGATGTACATGCGCCAGGATCCGCTTTTCAGAAGAGGCTGCCACGGTTCGCTTACGTTCAGCATGATTTATGCTTACAGCGAGAACTTCATTCTTGTGTTCTCACATGACGAAGTCGTTCACGGCAAGGGCTCGATGCTCGGCAAGATGCCCGGCAGTTACGAGGAGAAGTTCGCAAACCTGCGCGTGGCATACGGCTTCATGATGACCCATCCGGGCAAGAAGCTTCTGTTCATGGGTCAGGATATGGCACCGCTTTCGGAGTGGAGCGAGGAGAGAAGCCTTGAATGGCATCTTCTGACTGACCGTGTCGAGGGCGATCGGGGAGGCACCCTGAATGCCAAGATTCACCGGATGATGAAGGACCTGTTCGGCCTCTACCGCAGTCAGCCCGCATTGTACGAGCTTGACCAGGATCCGGACGGTTTCGAGTGGATGAGCTGCCTCGACGCAGACCACAGCATCGTCACATTTGTCAGAAAGACCGAACGGCCGGAGGACACGCTTTTCGTCATCTGCAACTTTACGCCGGTGGTTTACGAGAAGCAGGCAGTCGGTGTTCCTTTCGAAGGAAAATACAAAGAAATCTTCAACAGTGACGCGGAAATCTACGGCGGTTCCGGCCATGTCAATACGAGAATGAAGCAGTCGAAGCCTGTCCGTGTGGACGGCAGAGACAATTCCGTCGTCGTAACGATTCCGCCGCTCGGATGCGCGATTTTCACCTGCACGCCCACAGGGTCGGGCAGTACGGTAAAGTGATGAGGAATTATGGTACAGTTTATTGAAAAATTACAGGAGGGTGACATCAGCGGCGCTGCGGAAGTCATGTGGCCGCATCTGTTCCGGATTATCGTGGCATTTGTCATCTTCTTCGTCGGACGCAAGATCATCCGCTGGATTCGTAAGGTCATCGTCAGCGCGGTAACGCCGAAGCTCGAGCCGGCCATTGCCGGTTTCCTGCAGAGCGCGGCAGGCGTGATCCTGAACCTGGTTCTGATCTTCGTCATTGTGGAATACCTCGGCTTCTCGACGGCATCCCTGGTTACGGTACTCGGTTCCGCAGGTCTGGCCATCGGCCTTGCCCTTCAGGGCAGCCTTTCAAACCTTGCGGGCGGCGTGCTCCTTTTAATCAACAAGCCGTTCTCCATCGGAGATTACATCGTGGTCGGAACGCTTGAGGGAACCGTTAAGAACATCGGCGTATGCTACACAAAGCTGAACACGCCGGACAACCGCGTGGTCGTTCTGCCGAACGGCACATTGAGCAATTCGAATCTGGTAAATGTGTCGGCTGAGCCGGAGCGGAGAGTGGATATGATCATTCCGATTTCCTACGAGGACGATATCCGGTCGGTACGCGCAATGCTTCTTTCGTTTGCACAGGAGCAGGAGCTGGTTCTTAAGACAAAGCCGGTCGAAGTTTATACAAAGGAATTCGGGGCGGACAGCATCAATCTGGTGTTCCGTTTCTGGGTTCGCAGGGAAAACTACTGGCCGTGTTTCTTCGATATGCAGGAGAAAGTCCGCTACGGCTTCATCGAGAACGGATTTACGATTCCGTTCCGACAGGTGGATGTGGCAATTAAGCAGCCTGCACCGGAAATAACAAAGGAGAAATAAACGGATAGGAGCTCATATGGAACGATTGACGGACATTTTCGGAATTGACGTTTTTAACGAAACCGTGATGCGGGAGAGACTTCCCGAGGAAGCGTTTTTCGCTTGGAAGAAAGCTATGGAGGACGGCGAGCCGTTAGGCAGAGACGTAGCGGATATCATTGCCGGAGCGATGAAGGAGTGGGCCATCGAACGCGGTGCCACCCATTATACGCACTGGTTCCAGCCGCTTACCGGAATCACTGCCGAGAAGCACGATTCCTTCATTACGCCTGCGCCGGGCGGAAAGGTTCTGATGGAATTTTCCGGCAAAGAGCTCATCAAGGGCGAGCCGGATGCTTCGTCGTTCCCGAGCGGCGGCCTTCGCGCCACCTTCGAGGCGAGAGGCTACACGGCATGGGACTGCACATCACCGGCCTTTCTTCGTGAGGATGCAGCCGGCGTAACGCTTTGCATCCCGACGGCATTCTGTTCCTACACGGGCGAAGCACTTGACATGAAGACGCCGCTTCTGCGCTCGATGGAAGCCGTCAGCAAGCAGGCTGTCCGGATTGTGCACCTGTTCGGGCAGAAGGAAGTTAAGAAGGTAGACTGCTCGGTCGGAGCAGAGCAGGAGTATTTCCTGGTTGACCACCGTTCCTATATGGAGCGTGAAGATTTGATCTTCACCGGCAGCACGCTTTTCGGGGCAAAGCCTCCGAAGGGACAGGAGATGGACGATCACTATTTCGGAAGTCTCAAGGAACGTGTTGCATCGTTCATGAAAGAACTGAATCAGGAGCTTTGGAAGCTCGGCATCTATGCGAAGACGCAGCACAACGAAGCCGCTCCCGCACAGCATGAGCTCGCTCCGATTTATACCTCGGCCAATATCGCGACCGACCACAACCAGCTGATCATGGAATGCATGAAGAAGGTTGCGAAGCGGCACGGTCTCGAGTGCCTGCTTCACGAGAAGCCTTTCGCAGGAGTGAACGGCTCGGGTAAGCATAACAACTGGTCGCTTGTCACCGATACCGGCAAGAACCTTCTGAATCCCGGAAAGACACCGAATGAGAACATTCAATTCCTGCTGTTCCTTGCGGCTGTTTTGGAGGCTGTTGACACGCATGCAGACCTGCTGCGTCTATCCTCGGCTAACCCCGGAAACGATTACCGCTTGGGCGGCAACGAGGCACCGCCTGCCATCATTTCGGTATTCCTCGGCGAGCAGCTCGACGACGTCGTGACGCAGTTAATTGAAACCGGTGAGGCCGCAAGGCTTAAGAAGGTCGGAAGACTGTACACCGGCGTTTCCACGCTTCCGTCCATCGGACGTGACGCGACAGACCGGAACCGGACAAGCCCGTTCGCATTTACCGGAAACAAATTCGAATTCCGTTCGGTCGGCTCCTCGATGTCCATCGCGGATGCCAATACCGTGTTAAATACGATCGTTGCCGATACGCTTCAGAAATTCGCCGACATTCTCGAGAAGGCGCCCGAGTTCGATCAGGCCGTGCATAACCTGATTAAGGACTCCCTTGCCGAGCACGAGCGGATTATCTTCAACGGAAACGGTTATGCTCCGGAATGGGTTGAGGAAGCTAAGAGAAGAGGGCTTCCGAATCTGCGCTCAATGGTAGAAGCCATTCCCGCGCTGACGACCGAAAAGGCGATTACCGTTTTCACCAGACAGAATGTTCTGACCGAGGCGGAGCTCAGAAGCCGCGCGGAGATTTACTACGAAATCTACGCGAAAGAAATCAATATCGAAGCCCGCACCATGATTTCCATGGCGGCTACGAAATACATCCCCGCCGTCATCACGTATGTGACGGAACTGGCGGATTCCGTGAATGCCGTAAAGAAGGCCTGTCCCGCGGCAGACACCGGAGTGCAGGAGGAACTTCTTGTAAGAACCTCCGCGCTTCTTAAGAAGGCGCAGGCTGCTTTGACCAAGCTCCGTGCTTTGGACGAAGAGGCCGCGACGAAGAAGGAAGGACAGGAAATGGCGGTTTACTTCCGCGAGGTCGTATTTCCCGTTATGGCCGAGCTCCGTCAGCCGATTGACGAGCTGGAGACCATCGTGGACAATGCCCTTTGGCCGGTGCCGACCTATGCGGAACTGCTTTACGAAGTATAAAAAGAGAGGAAATGC
>CADBTG010000083.1 GCA_902797475.1 uncultured Lachnospiraceae bacterium
GAAGCGTCATGATGATGATGCTTAACAGGGAAACAACAAGTCCGTATAAAAACGCCGTTCCGGTAATGCTGACGTGCATGGCCTTTCTTCCGACAAATTCCAGGAAGGCGTTCGTCGATCCGAACAAATGACACAGCAGATAGCCGATCGGGATGCCGATGACCAGACCGATTGCCGCAAGAATCGCGGATTGAATCAGGTAGGTCAGAATCAGCTGCAACTTGCTGACGCCTCGGCTCTTCAGAATGGAAATCTCGCCCTGTTCAATCGAAATGACCTGGTTCGATACCATGAAAATGAATACGGCCAAAAGCACCAGAATCGGGGACTGCAGAATCCACATTGTCGTAACGACACGGCCGGAATTCTTCTGATAATCCTCAAACACCTTGTGGTAGTTCGGGGTGATTCTGTAAACGCCCTTCGTCTGCGCCTTGTAATCGTAAATCAGACGGTTGTCCGTTTCGAGCATGCCTTCTACGCTGTCCGTGCTGATCTTTTCGTAATCATAGAACGTATACCATCTGCCTGTCACGTTTCCGATGATCGTTGTTCCGTTCGCGAAACGCTCCATGAAGAGGGCGGGGTCCATGAACATCTCCAGATCATAGGAAAGCGGGGATTTTGCCCAATAGATATCCGAGGCATCCTTGGCGCGGAATACACCGGCGATGCGAAGCGTCACGGGGTTTCCGTTGATATCCCGCAGATTGTCGAGTTCAATCTTCTCTCCGACAACCATGGTCGAGCCGAAATACACGGGCTCATTCACGATGACGTCAATGGAACCGTCCGCATTCGGCGTGGAGGCGTACATCTCACCCGAGAGAAATGTGACCTGCTCCTCGATGCCGGTCAGGGAGGCCGGCTTCACGTAAAGCGAGTTTGCGGCATTGTTCTCGCGCTTTTCGACATAATGCGCACTCTGTCTTTGCGAGAAACCGAAGTACCTTACCTGCATGGTCGGTTCGATGCCGTACAGTTCCCTGACTTTATCCTCGACCTTTGTGTAATCATCGAAATAAGAGCTTACCTTCTGCTCCAGCAGTTCCTGATACAGAGCCGCATCCACGGTCAGAAGGCCGGGGTATTTCTGCTCTTCGTCGATGTAATTGTCCATCTTCGTGGTCAGCATCTTCTGCAATGCTGCCTTCGTATACATGGGGTTACAGGATGCAATTGCCACCAGCAAAACGTTACCGATCAGGATGCAGAGGATCAGCCATTTTTTATTCAGCAGCTTTTGCGCTATAAAATGAATCATTGCCTTACCTCCTAATGCACCACGATGCGGTCATCCGGACTGATGCCGTCGCAAACCCAGGCGCGGTTCTTATTTTCCAAAACAATTGTGATATACCGTTTCACAACCTGACCGTTTTCGTCATAAACCCATACGTAAGGAACACCCCTCTGCACTTCCGCATCCGAGAGAAGGTCTCCGCCGATGGCCGGATTGTCCTTATCTTCTTCCTCTTCCTCCTCGCCGTTTCCGTCCTTTCGTTCTCTCGAGATCAGCTCCATGGGGATCGTCAGAATATCCTGTGCCTTACAGTATTGGTAATAGACATGTCCGTTGGCCTTCGTATCACGCGGGTCCGCGTCATCGAGCTTCACGATGAACGTGTCGGCATCCGCAACCTCTTCGGGACGGACATCGTAAGCGGATACAACCTTGCCGGTCTTACGGACGGTCTCGCCGTTTGATTCGTATTCGAATTCAATGGTCATGCCGTAGCGGATGAAGCGGTCTTCATCCCTGCCGCTGTAAAATACGTCGTCGGGCGTGAAGAAGTAGCAAAGCACTTCGTTGGCTTTCAGTTCATAGCCCTTTGTATACTTTGCAAAGCTGCTTAAGAAGCCGTCCTGCTCCGCGCATACCGTATAATCGCCCTGCTCCCAAAGCGCGAAATCGTCCACGCGCTTCTGGCATTCGTCGATGTATTCCTGTCCTTCGACAAGGTACTTCTCATAAGCTTCCAGGGCAGCGTCGTACTTCAGCTGTGCCAGCTCACGCTCAACGCCCTTGGCCATGTTCTTAATTCTCTTCAGCTCTTTTTCAAGTGCTTCCTTATCATCTCTTGTTTTCTTGGCGTAATCCGCCTTGGCCTGCTTAAGCGCCGTGGCAGCCTCTTCCTTCTCGGCATCGCTGAGATCCGGTGTCACGGTGTAAATCGGCTGACCCTTTGTTACATAAATTTGGGAAAATGTGCTGATATGGATTTCCTTAATCTTGCCGCTCACGGGATTGACAAACGGCTCGGCTGTCAGGGATCCTCTCTGCGCATACGTGCTCCAGCCCTTCTCAAAGTCGGTCCGTTCCGCCTTCACGGTGTTGTACTCCATACCGTAACGGGCCAGATTGTTCGCGACAAATACCTGCTCGCCTTCCGAAAGACCGGAAGTGATTTCGGTATAGTTCTTATTGCTGAAGCCTACCGTAACGGGACGGATGCCCTGCCGGTCACCGGAAACAACCTTGACATACGTCTTTCCGGCTTCCTTGGTTACCGCCTGGCTCGGCACGGCAAGCACCTGGTCATGGCTCGATACATAGAAATACACAACCGCGTATTCACCGAATTCCAGATCCTCGGGAAGTCCCTCGACATCGAAATAGGAATACAGATTGGTTGCACGATATTTCTTCTCGTACAGTTCTTCCTCGTCAACCTCGATGTAGGTTGCGGGGTATTCTTTTCCGCGAACGACACAGCGGATCTCATCGTAAGCCTTAATCTCCTTCGGCTCGACAAGCGGGCAGGAAATCAGCTTCTTGTCCGGCTTTGCGATGGAGAGAACGGTCGTATCTTCCATAATCGGATCGCCTTCGGCGAAAACGGACTGATAGACAATCTGTCCGGAAACCGGAGCCTTGATTTCCGCCTCTTCAAAGCGCTTCTTCAGCTCGAGATAATCATCCTCAAACTCCAGTATTTCCTGATAAGCGGAATCATACTGCAGATCAAACTCGGCCTGCGCTTCGCGGATGTTGACATCCCAAAGCTCATAGTTATACCAGTCGCCCATGTTCGCAAACATGGTGCGGAGGTTCTTCATGTTGTTGATCTGGTCGTTGTGACGTTTCCAGACAACCTCGTAATTCTTTTTACGGATGGTCAGCTCGACTTCTGCTTCCTTGACCTTCATCTCAAGGTTTTTATCGAGGCGGAACAGCGTATCGCCCTCCTCCACATAGTCGCCGATCATGACCTGAACATCATAAGCCTCGGAATCAAAGTCGAATTTGATATCCGTAACATCGGGACACACGGAGCCTTCC
>CADBTG010000084.1 GCA_902797475.1 uncultured Lachnospiraceae bacterium
AACCTCGGTGTGGATTCCATCATCACTTTCGACGCACACGACGCGAGAGTGCAGAATGCCATTCCCACCCATTCCCTGGAAAATGTGAAGCCCACCTACCAGTTCACGAAAGCCCTCATCAGAGATATTCCGGATATCCGGATGGACAGCCAACACATGATGGTTGTCAGCCCCGACGAAGGCGCCATGAACCGGGCCGTGTACTTTGCCACGATGATCGGTGCCGACATGGGTATGTTCTATAAGCGCCGCGATTATACGCAGGTTGTGGACGGACGTAATCCCATCGTTGCGCATGAGTTCCTCGGAAACGATGTCCAGGGCAAGGATGTCATCGTCATCGACGATATGATTTCCTCCGGCGAAAGCATGTTAGATGTTGCCAAAGAATTGAAGAAGCGGAATGCAGGCCGTATCTTCGTTTGCGCTACCTTCGGTCTTTTTACGAACGGCTTGGACAAATTCGACCAGGCTTACAAGGACGGTCTCATTGACCGCGTTGTAACCACGAACCTGATCTACCAGACTCCGGAGCTTCTGAAGAGAGAATGGTATTCAAGCGCCGACATGAGCAAGTATATTGCCCTTCTGATCGATGCTCTGAACCATGACGCCTCCATCAGCGAGTTCCTGAATCCTACGGATCGCATTCATCGTATTTTGGAGAAGCACCGTTTGGACAGAGAGAACGAAGAAGCTGCTCAGGCAGCTAAAACCGAGTAGGACATTCCTATTTCGGAAATACAGGATATCGAAGACTCCCGGACAATTGTCCGGGAGTTTTTTATTCTGCGCAATATAAAACGGTCCCTCCTTTCGGAAGGACCGTTATGGCATTTGTCATAGTAATTTAACGGAAGAGGATGTCGGTCTTTTCGTCCTGTTTCTTCTGAACAATCTTTACGATAATCGTGATGATGATGATTACGACGACTACGGCTGCCAGCCAGATGAAGATGCAGACGCCGAAGAACTGCGGGTCAAAATCCATATGGCACAGCTTGCAGACGTCCTTCTCCTGCTTCGTTTCCGGCGTATGCTCAGCCTCGATGGTAGGCTGCTTTCCGGGATCCTTTGTGGGCACAGGCGTGGGCGTCAGGTCCTGATCCGGCGTAGGTGTTACTTCTCCGGTGGGTTCAGGCGTGATCTCGGGCTCTTTCTCCCCGAGGATGCGGGATTCGGAGAACTCTCCGCTCAAACTTCCGCACCACGTACCGCCGATGCCGAGATACTGATCGATATACGTGAACGCGCGAACCTCAAGATACATGTCTTCTTTATAGGTCTCGCCTTCGGGCATGAACTCCGAGAACGGAAGCGTAACGGTCTTGGACCCGACGTCTCCGTAGACCATCTTCCATTCGCCGTCCTTGTCCGTGCGAATGTTATATACAAGATGCGCAATGCCGCCGTAAACCTCTGTCCGCAGCGCATTCTCTTCAAACTTCTCGTCAATATTCACGCGGAACGTAAGCTGCGCTTCGTTTCCGTCAACGCCCGGATGAGCCTCCAGGTCGGAAATCTCCGGAACCGGAAGATCTGCGGCCAACAGATAAGGATAATACTCTTCGACATCCTTACCGAACGAAGCCACCGGCGACCAGGCCGTGAAATAGGTCTTCTTCAGATGCTCCTCGTCATTGTCAAATGTGATGACCTGATAACGGACGCGGATGTAAAGCGTATGCTCCGTCCAATCAACGTAATAGAAGCCTTCCTCCTCGTCCTTTTTAAGAAGCTCCTCGGGAAGAACATCCTTCCATCCGGTCTTGTGACCCTGGCCCTTCCAGGCAATATTCTCCTTGTCCTCGGGGTCTCCGAAATCCTCGAAAACCTTTACAGACTGAATCTTCTCTCCTTCAAGCTCGATGCCGATATAAGCCCATGCGCCGAGCGTATCGTTTCCGTCCTCATCCTTGCCCTCGGTGCTCCAGAACTGGTTGTAGTGCCAATCCTTCGGATCGTCGATAGCCCAGTCAATCTGCGCCGTGACGGCCATATCCGCAAGTCCTTCCGCATTCAGAAGCGACAGGCGGTTGTCTACGGAAAGAGACAGGAAGCCTGCCATCGAATCATTCATGGAAAATGCGGCGTTAACGGCCTGCTTCTTCGGATCATTCGAAAGGCGGTCCAAAAATGCATACTTCGGTGCTTCTAAAATGAACGGAAAATCAGCGATTTCCTCTTTTGAGGAAACATCCTTTTCCGAACCGTCCTTCACGTCCGCATCTCCTGCGTCGGTCTCGCCGTCGTCTGCATCCCCGGTCTCGGCATCGTTGCCGGCACCGTCTGCCTGCCCGTCAACCGGCTCTGCCTCGCCGCGCACCGGACGAAGCCCGTAAAAGCCCGCCATAAGCATTGTAAGGATACACAAAATCCCGATAAATCTCTTCATTCCGTCCTCCTGGTTTTCTCCCCGCTCTGAGGGGAACTCCCTTTTCGGAAGTCCTATTAAATTATTTCACATTTTCCTCTGCACGTCAACCAAAAGCGTGCCCGCGGACTGTGTCATTTTTGTGAAGCATCCTGCGCCGTCAGGCCTTGATGGCGTGGATTTCCTTGATGACGATCGTGATGTTTCCGGCGTCGTCCATCAGGTACTCCACCACGTTGTCGTTTTTAAGATATTCCACCGGCACAAGCAGCTCGATTCCGTTGTCGGTAACAATCTTCTGTTTCTTCTGATAGGCGCGTTCCGTCTTCGGGCTGACCGCCATCGGCTCCCTCGGAATCCGCTCCTCGGAAAGCTTCTCTCGGTAAAGCGCGCGTGCCTCCTCGTTATCGTCAAACACCGCCTGCTCAATCTTTGCAACGCTCAGCTTGCCAGTGTCCTTGACGTGCTCCGCTACCTCTTTTTTGTACTCCAAAACCTTCGAGGCAACTTCCTCGGGCTTGTAGCACTCACGGATGGTCTCAATCGTCGTCTCGCGAACCTTCTCCGT
>CADBTG010000085.1 GCA_902797475.1 uncultured Lachnospiraceae bacterium
CCGGGACGTCCGATGTCGGAACCGGCATCCTTGCCGCCGATCATCTGTCCGTAAACGTACGGCTCGGTCTTGTGGATGTCACTCGTGTCTTCGGTGAAGGCGGGAGCAATCTCGGAATAGTACTTGAATGCGAGGTCACCCTGTCCTGCATAAGCAGCGGCGCAGATGATCCATGCGTTGTTGTGCGTGAAGATTCCGGCATTCTCCTTATATCCGCCCGGATAGGTGGAAATCTCACCGTACTGGATGTAATACTTGGAATATGCGGGATTATTAAGGACAAGACCGAACTTCGTGTTGAGTCTCTCGTCGATGGCGGCGAGCGTCTTCAAATCGGTGCCCTGTTCCTTACCGACGTCGGACATGATCGCGAAGCCCTGAGGCTCGATGAAAATCTGACCTTCTTCGCATTCCTTACTGCCCATCTTCTCGCCGTTTGCATCGTATGCACGAAGGAACCAGTCGCCGTGCCATGCGGAATCCATGATGGCCTTCTTCATCGCATCGATGGCATCCTGTGCTGCCTTTGCCTCGTCATCCTTGCCGAGATGCTTGAGAATCGCAACATAGTTCGGGCCGGTGTAGGTGAAGAGCGTGGCAACCATGACGGATTCGGCAACCTTCGAGTAACCGCCCTCGGCCTTGAACTTCGGGTTCGTGTAGGTCTGGAAGCTCTCACCCGGCGTATCGGAATAGCAGGAAAGGTTGATGCAGTCATTCCAGTCGGCACGCATCGCAAGCGGAAGCTTGTGCGGTCCGAGGTTGTTGACGATGTGATAGAAGGAAACCTTCAAATGCTCAAGCATCGTCTGTGCCTTGCTCATATCGTTGTCATAAGGAACCATCTCATCAAGAATCGACCAGTCGCCGGTTTCCTTGATGTAAGCGGAAACGGAAAGAATCAGCCAAAGCGGATCGTCGGAGAAGTCGCCGCCGATGTCTGCATTACCCTTCTTGGTAAGCGGCTGGTACTGATGATAGCACCCGCCGTCCGGGAACTGCGTCGAGGCGATGTCGATGATGCGTTCCTTCGCTCTGTCCGGAATCTGGTGTACGAAACCGAGAATATCCTGGTTGGAATCACGGAAGCCCATGCCGCGGCCGATTCCCGACTCGAAGTAGGAAGCGGAACGGGACAGGTTGAACGTAACCATGCACTGGTACTGGTTCCAGATGTTGACCATGCGGTCAACCTTGTCATCGGGCGTCGTAACATTCAGGATGCCGAGGAGCTTGTCCCATGCGGCACGAAGCTCTGCCATGCCTGCGGCAACCTTGGCGGGAGTGTCGTATTTGCCAATCATGTCAAGGGCTTTCACCTTGTTGATCGTCTTGCCGTCAGCTTCAAACTTCTGATCAACCGGCATCTCCACATAGCCGAGAATGAAAACAAGCGTCTTCGACTCGCCGGGAGCAAGCGTGATCTTCTTATAATGGGAAGCAATCGGAGCCCAGCCGTCTGCGAAGGAGTTGTTGGCCTCGCCGGCAAGAACAGCCTGCGGATCGCCGAAGCCGTTGTAAAGACCGATGAAGGAATCGCGGTCGGTGTCATAGCCGTCAATCGCTTCGTTGAGCGAATAGAATGCGTAATGATTCCGGCGGTCTCTGTACTCAGTCTTATGGTAAATGACAGAGCCGCTCACCTCAACACGTCCGGTCGAGAAGTTTCTCTGGAAGTTGTTGCTGTCATCCTGTGCGTCCCAAAGGCACCACTCGGCAAAGGAGAAGAGACTGAACGTCTTCTGAGCGTCGCTTTCGTTGGTCAGAACGAGCTGCTGCACTTCACCGTCGTAATCCTGCGGAACGAAGAAGGTAGCCTCAGCCTTCAGGCCGTTCTTCTTACCGGTGATGATCGTGTAGCCCATGCCGTGACGGCATTCATAGCTGTCGAGCTCGGTCTTGACGGGTGACCAGCCGGGGTTCCAGACGGTACCGTTTTCGTTGATGTAAAAATACCGTCCGCCCATATCAATCGGGACGTTGTTATAACGGTAGCGGGTGATGCGGCGAAGTCTCGCGTCCTTATAGAAGGAGTAACCGCCCGCGGTGTTACTGATTAAAGAAAAGAAACCCTGGGTTCCGAGATAGTTGATCCACGGATAGGGGGTTCTCGGAGAGGTGATAACGTATTCGCGCTTTGCGTCATCAAAATAACCGAATTTCATAAAAGCCTCCTTAGAATATATGCGGCAACCTGTGTTGCGCTTAGGGTTTATTATATATGATATGAAGGCATTTGGCAAACACAAAAAAGACTCGTTTCGGCTCGAAAACAGGCAATATAGCGTGTTTTTTTGCATGTTTTCGGCATTTTGGGTGTTGACAAAAGGATTTTCCGAGAGTAATATTCTCATGTACGAAGGAAATGACAGGGAATTTTGCATTTTTCTTTCAGTCCTTCGAATTGAAAAATCTTTTTTCGGCATAATGACAAAACATGAAAAGTGTGATATGATTATGTCAGAGCAGATGAAATACAGGCTGCGTACACAATTACATAGTTGGTTCATTACTTCTCTGAAGTAATTTCTCCCCCCACACAAACTGCGATTCAGAAATGGATCGCAGTTCTTCTTTTCTTGACTTTTCTTTCCGTGCCCCATAGAATGAAACTAATACAATCCTTTCGGAGGTAAATGCCATGAGATACCCGAAATTTCTGACCGAAATCGGAGCGGTCGGATTTGCCGCGCCGAGCTACGGCTGCAACATAGAACCCTATAAAAGCAGGCTTTTGCACGCTGTTGAGCGGTTTAAAAAGTGGGGACATCCGGTTATGCTCGGACCGAACTGTTTTTCAGGCGAGGGCATCGGCATCTCGAGTACCCCCGAAAAATGCGGCCGCGAACTTACGGACCTTTACTGCAGCCGCGAGAATTCGGTTCTTTTGCCGTGCGGCGGCGGGGAGCTGATGTGCGAAACCATCGACTGTGTGGACTGGGACCGGATCCGCGAAGCGGAGCCGAAGTGGTATGCCGGGTACTCCGACAATACGAACTTCACGTTTTTGCTGACGACGCTCTTCGATACGGCTTCGATTTACGGCCCGAACGGTCCGTCCTTCGGAACCGAGCCTCTTCACGAGAGCCTTAATGATCTGTACGCGTTTCTTCGCGGGCAGAAGTTCAGCTTTACCAACTATCCTGCCTATGAAGGCAGCGAGGACAGCCTCGTTTCCGCAGAGAACCCGCTTGCCCCGCTGAACACGGTGCATCCGTTCAATCCCGTGTTCTTCGATGAAAAAGGAGAAAAGAGCGTCACATTTTCCGCGGGCGGAAGACTGCTCGGCGGCTGCATTGACATTCTCGCGAATCTGAGAGGCACGGAATACGATAAGGTGGAGGAGTTCGCGGAGAAGTATAAAGAAGACGGCATCCTGTGGTTCTTTGAGGACTGCGAGCTGACGCCGATGGCGGTCAGAAGAACGCTCTGGGCCATGAAGCATACCGGATGGTTTAAGCATGTAAAGGGCTTTTTGATCGGACGGCCGATGAACGAGGACGAGGTCATCTTCGGACTCGGGCACGAGGAAGCAGTCATAAGCGTGCTGAAGGAGTGCGGCGTGCCGATTGCGTACGGGCTTGATTTCGGTCATCTGCCGCCGCATATGCCGATTGTGTGCGGTGCCGTGGCGGAGGCGGAAGGAAACGGCAAGACCTTCCGGATTACCTATGATTTCCGATAAACCGGGCGGCTGCCGGCTGTGTCCGAGACAGTGTAACGCGAAGCGGGATCAGGGCGTGAAGGGCGTCTGCGGGACGGCCGGAGAGATATTGGTTGCAAGAGCGGCGCTTCATATGTGGGGAGAGCCGTGTATCAGCGGAACGAAGGGCTCCGGCACGGTTTTCTTTTCCGGGTGTCCGCTTCGGTGCAGCTTCTGCCAGAACCGTGAGATTTCGGACGGCTCTGCCGGGAAAGCCATTGATGAGCAGCGGCTTACGGAAATCTTTCTCGAACTTCAGGAAAAGGGCGCCGCAAACATCAATCTCGTGACGGCCGGGCATTATGCGGACCGCGTCGCGAGGGCGCTTTCGGAGGCAAAACGAAGAGGGCTTGCCATTCCGATAGTCTGGAACTCGGGCGGATACGAGCTTCCCGAAACGCTTTCTTTAGTGGCGGACCTTGTCGACATCTGGCTTCCCGATTTCAAATTCTTCTCAAAAGAGACGGCAGCAAGGTATGCCAAGGCGCCGGATTATCCGGAAATTGCCGCAAAGGCAATCGCGTTCATGGCCGAAAAGGCCGGCCCGCCGGTGTTTGACGCGGAAGGTTATATGAAGCGGGGCATGATTGTCAGGCATCTTGTGCTTCCGGGGCACCGAAAGGAAGCGGAGGACATCATCCGGTATCTTTACGAAACTTACGGCGACCGAATCTACTTAAGCATCATGAACCAGTATACGCCCCCGAAGGAGAAGCTTCCCGAGAAGGAACTGAACCGGAAGCTTACCCGGTACGAATATGACAGAACCGTGGCATTTGCCATGGATTTGGGCATCACGAATGCGTACATTCAGGAGGGGGAAACGGCAAAGGAAAGTTTTATCCCGCCGTTTACCGGGGAAGGCGTGTGATTTTTCGGGATTTTTTATGAAATCCCTTTATTTTCGGGGTGTTTCGTGATAGAATAATAAAACATCATTCGGAGAAATATTTCGGAGGAGAATACGATGAGCATTGAGAACAGACTTGCCGCCAAAGAGAGAGCGAAAAAGGCCAGAAGAAACGCGGTTCTGAAGAAGGTCGGACCGATTCTGGTCATTGCGGTTGCGGCGTTGCTGATTTTCGGTATTTACTTCCTGCACAAGGATCTTACGGAAATCAATTACAGCAAGGGTCTTACCAAGGACGGAAAGATTAAAGGATATAACGCAAAGAGCTGTCTTTCGGATTTTCCGGATCTGAATTCCATCGACATTAAGGCGGAAGAGGTAAGCGCCGAAGCTGTCGGCGAGGAAATCGAGAAGCAGATGAAGGCACTGATCGAGGCCAAGAAGTCTGCCGATGCGGATGCTGACGGTAAGGATGCCGACGATAAGGAAGAAGAGAAGAAGGACGAAGAGCCCGTTGACTACGATGCACTTCTTACGGATGCGTGGGTTGAGGAATATGCATCCACCTATCTCGGAACCTATTACGATCATACGGCTGACGGCTTCAGAAAGGCCATTGAAAACAATCTGAAGGGTGCTGCAAGAGATAAGGCGGAATCGGAGATCGCCAAGTACCTGGCCGAGAAAGTGACGGTTAAGACATATCCCTGGAAATTCACCAGAAACCTTCGCAAGCTCATTCCGGATGCGGAGGAGCGGCAGAATCGCGCTTATTATGACGCGATCGGATACAGCTTCGATTTTGATGAGTATGTTACGACGAGATACGGCAGCTACTCGAAATACCGTAAGCAGGTTAAGGAAAATGCCAATGAGCAGGCTAAGAACGTGCTGATCTGGCTTGCAGTCGGCGATGAGCTCGGTGTTACCGCGACAGAGGCCGATGTGAAGGCATGGAAGCTTGTGGATCTCGGTGATAACGCTACCGACGAAGCCAAGGACAGATATTGGAAGTCGGAAGTCGAGCAGTACGGTGTTCCGTATCTGATGTTGGACTACCGCATCGACATGGCGCACAAGGCGCTTTACGACAAGCTGCTCGGAACGTTTGAATAAAGACAGGAGGGGTAGCAATGCCTGCTTGTTATACGCATAAAAAGACGGGGGCGAACGTACTTCGAAAGCTTTCCCCCGACACACGAAAGCTGATTAAGCAGCATCTTCCGTATTACTTAATCGGCCTGCACGGACCGGATATCCTGTTTTACTGTCCCGCCGCATTCGGCAAGGAGGTATCCGCATACGGAAG
>CADBTG010000086.1 GCA_902797475.1 uncultured Lachnospiraceae bacterium
CATTGGTAGCAGCCTGCGTAGGAGTGGGCGTGTCCGTAGCCTTATTATCCTTCTTACAAGCCATGAAGGACATTGCGAAAACCGCAACAGCAAGAACGAGCACAAGTTTCTTTGCGTTTCTCATTTAAGGATCCTCCTTTAAAAAATGAATTCGATTAATCCCTGGCCAACTCCTCACAAGGAGGTGAGAAGTATGAAGGGCGCCCCCATGCCGGGGAATCGATATCTTAAAGCCGTCGTCACGACTTTAATTCGGGGTAATGCATCAGCCTTTAATACCGCTTTGGCTGATACTTTCAACGAAGCTCTTCTGTGCCAGCAGATAGATGATAATCAACGGCACAAGAGTAATCATCGTAGCAGCAGACAGAATCTGGTTGCCGTATGCGGGAGGAACGAAGTTACCACCGGAGCTCGACACGATATTGAAAATCTGCTTATACTCGTGGTTCAAACGTTCTACAACGCCGGGCAGACAGTTTGCAACGGTATACCATCCCATACCTCTTGCAAAGAAGATTTTGGAATAAATACCATCGGTCCACCACCAAACAAATGCAAACAGGAAACAGGAAACCATCATCGGTCTTGCACCGGGAAGAAGGATGTTCCAGAAGGTGCGGAACTTACCGCAACCGTCTACCCATGCTGCTTCCTCAAGTTCTTTCGGCTCATTACGGAAATGCTGACGCATCATGTAAATGTAAAGGCCGCTCTTGTAACCGGCACAACCTGCACATACCGCGAGGTACGCCCAGAAGGAACCGAGAAGGTTAATTCCCTTACCGCCGTGAACAGATCTGATGATGCCGAAAATATCGAAATCGGAGAACATCAGGTACATAGGAGTAAGCAGTGTCTGCGGCGGAACAATAATCATCAGGATTACACAGGCGAACCAGAAGTTCTTAAGCGGGAACTTGAATCTGGCAAATCCGTAACCGACGAGGGTACTGGAAATAACCTGAATAACACCTACCAACACACCGATCCAGATGGAATACCAGAACGGCTTAAAATGATACATCAGTTTCCAACCAAGGCGGATAGCCTGGGTGGAGAAATGTCTCGGTATACTGATAACCGTACGATCGAACAAGTCATCCTTTGTCATAAAGCAGAGGGAAATCTTGTTCAACAAAGGCTGCAGAATCAGGAAGCATAATCCGAAGATCAATACCGCTCGGCAAAAACGGAAGATGAAATTCCAAATCTTCTTCCGTAACAGGTATCCACCGGACTTCCTGTTTCTTTCTTTGAAATACTCGCGTCTCTCTTTTCTAGTCATAATAGTATACCCACCTTGAAATAATGAATGCTAATATGCCGAGTATTACCATTATCACTCCGAAATAAACCCAGGACATCGCGGCGCACAAGCCGTAGTCGACGTTCTTGAAGAGTTTATCGTTGATCAACGTCATTATCTGGCTGTCGGACTTCGTACAGAAATCTACAACTGTATAGATGACATTTACCAAAATCAGGGAGCTGATCATCGGAAGCGTAATCTTCCAGAAGTTCTCCCATGCGGTACAACCCTCAATCTTCGATGCCTCGTACATGCTGGGCGAAATCGTCTGCAAGCCGGACAGGAAGATGATGATTTGGATACCGGAAGAATTCGCGATATCGTATACTTTATCTACGAGGTTAATGACGTATTCAAAGAACTTACTTGCTCTCTCTCCGGTCAGCAGGATGTTCTCAAGTGTCTTCGTGATGGAAGTCAGCGAAGTGTCTTCCTTGATGGCGTTCTGCATGGAACCCATCAGGGAGTTGTTGGACTCGAGGCCTACCATGATACCGGAAGAAAGAATAACCGGCAGGAAGAATACGGCTCTGACAAATGCTCTGCCGGCGAATTCCTGATTCAGCAGAATCGCCATGAAAAAGCTGAATACGAGAATTCCGGGAACGAACAATGCCATATTCTTCAGGTTGTCAAGAAGTCTCGGAACGTAGTCCGGATCCTTGAAGAATACTTCTTTATACTTGTCAAGAAATACCCATTTGTACTTAAGTCCCTGTCCGTTCGTCGCGGAAACCTCACAGAAGGACATCCGCAACGACTGAACCAACGGAACAACCAGGAACAACAGGAAACCGATTATGAAGGGAGTGATGAACATATATCCTGCTTTCGCATTCCCTTTGGCCATCGATTTACGTTTCGCTTTAGCCATTTAGTTTCCTCCTTTCCCGGTTTCAATAACCCAATCCTGTGCGGGAATGGTCAAGCCGTTTGCTTTATAATCCAATGTCCGATAGTTTACATAAACCTTGGTTCCGTTTGAGAACTCAGTCATGTATACGTTTTCGGCAATCTGCTTATGATCCGTGATGGTTTCCGTTGTCAGAGGTCCGAAGTCGGCTTTGTAACGGTTGTAAAGCGTCTTAGCGCTGTCCTTCCACGAATCGTAGTTAGCACCGAAGAAGTATGTGAAGTCGGATTCCTGAAGTTCATCTCCGGTAGCTTCCATGAAGATGAAGTAGAGTCCGGCGCCCGTCTCAGCGGAGTTCAAAAGGTTCGTAATGTAGTCATTGGAAATGTTGATGGAATCGCCCGTGTACCGAACATAGCCATGCAATGCAATCGGGAAGAACGGAATCGATTCATCTTCAAGGCTGGTGCCCTGCGCGTGAATCGGGAAGTCGATCAAAAGATCGGCATAAGGAACCACGTACATATTACTATTATAGAACACATTCTCTCTCGAGGCAAGAGCAGAAATCTGTTTTACCTGCAGATTCATATTTGCCTGACGGCTGATGCCCTTTCTCGGATGATAATCGGCACCGAGTTTGTTACCGATTGAGTTGAATGCAATGTTCTTAAGTCCGAGCTTGTCAGCATCCTTAATGAAGGAGCTCAAAGCTTTTTCGGTGTAAGAAGGCTTTGCAAGGAAGAAAGGATCATCTTCCTTCACTTCGCCGTACCAGATGCTGCTGTAAGGATAAAGCTTAACCGGCTCTCTGTTCAGGAGTCTTGCTGCATCGGACTTGGCAATGAAGTTATCAAAAAGCTTGTTATGATGAACAAACTGGAAGTCTGCCTTTCCGGCAACGGAATAACCGTATCCTTCCAAATCACTTACCAATCCCTTGAAGGTCTTCTTCGATCCGAGTTTTCTGATCAAATCGATGTCATCGGGCCAATCATGAACAACGCCGCGGTTGAACCATCCGTTCAGTACGACATTCACGCCGGACCAGCCTGCGTCATGAAGATCCTTCATGATATCGCCCATTTCATCATAAGTCGTAAGCGCGTAAGGGAGATCCTTCGGGAAGCCCAAAATGTGCTGCGTCTTAATGATGGAACCAACCAGCTCGACAGCCGTCGGAAGATCGGTCTTGGTAACTTTCTGTCCGAGTTCCGGATAGATTCCGGCCAGGTACTGCTGATAAGCTTTCGCCATATCCACATAGTTTGCGGAATCAATGGACTTTACACGGATGCGAAGCTTTTCATCCTTAGGAATCTTGCTTTCGTAGATGTAAATATCCTGCAGGGAACGTCCCGAAATATTGGCAAGGTCATTATGCACAATCAGGAAATCGTTCGATACATAGTTGAAATCATGGCTCTTACCGGAAATATCGGCTTCGATTGTCGCGTAAGCCTCACCCTCTTCAATCAGGCAAAGAAGGGAAGCATTTCTGTCCGTATAGGAAATTCCGTATACAGGGAAACGGGCAATCGGGTCACTTACGATTTCCTTACGTGCCTGTGCGTAGTCCCATCCGTAAACACGTGCGCTGTACGTACTGGAAGCAATCTTTCCGTTGTTGAAGTTAATCTTGGCTCCGGAGCCGTCCGGTACGAACAGGAATCCTTCTTCATCCTTTCCTGCTGCACACATGAAAGGAAGAATGCGGAGACCGGTAAGCGGATATTCCGAATAGAACTCCATCGATTCGTAAGGAACTTCGGCTACAAGGGTATCATCCTCAAGCCTCAGATAAAGTGACATATTGATGGTCGGCTTAATATCGGATTCATCCTCGTGGGAACCGTACTCCATATCGGCTTCATAATCTTCACGGGTATAACCCATCGCCTCGAATTCTCTCTCCAGAGCTTCCTTCTGATAGTTCTGAAGATTAGGGAAGATTTCGTATACGATACCGTCCGGGTTTCCGTCTCCGTCGCTATCCACCTTAAGATCAGGATACTTTTCGGAGAGCTTAGCCCATTTGTCTTTGTCCTTGATGAGTCTCTTGGCATCATACTTACTGTACCAGTCGCGCATGTGCTTTGCGCCCTCTTCGGTATTCTTAGCCTTGAACTCTTCAAATCTGGCTTCGGGCATTGCTGCCGGAATCACATAGGTTTTGGAAATCAAACCGATGGTAAAGTCGATGCGGATTGCATTCTGATCGGCGAGCACTTCATATGTGTAGTTCTCTTTGGCTACACTGTGCTCATAGCTGCTCAGAAAGTATTTCTGACCGTTGCTGTTCTTATACTGAAGGTAAATCAGTGATTTCAGAACTGCCTGGCTGCCGCTCTCGGCTGCCTCCGGATATCCGGTCCACTTATTTCCGTTCGCATCGGTATATACGAACTGTGTCGTCTTCGGGTTAAATTCCAAAGAGACTTTACCGTTGCTGATCGTTTGGATATCGGTATCCATATCCGAGTCGAAACGATATGCATCAATCTGCTTCTTAGTTACTTCCTTATCACCGCCGAAGATGATTGCGAGAATCGTAAGAACGGCGATGACGACGCAGGTGATTGCATAAGTTATAATCTTTTTCTTCATTCTATGCCTCCCTGCGTTAACTGATTCGCATTGTAATTTCTTTATAGATGGACACGAAGTAAGCGACGGCATCACTGATCAGGCTGAAGAACAGCAGAACGATGAACATGATAACCGCCATGCCTGCTACGGATGCGAGGGTGGAAAGAAGTCCGCCGCCGAGACCGTAGTCGTGAATCATCATCATTGCGCAAAGAATCAGGAACACACACCAAATCAAAGCGAAAACGTTGAAGTAGGTGTAGAACACGCCTTCTTCCTTCGTTACGATATTACTTACGATAATCATCGGAATGCCGATCAGAACGTAAGGTGTGAAGGAATAGGCCGTAGCCATGTAAATGTCCCCGAAACGTCCTTTGCCGTCAAACAGTGTCGTAAGACACCAGTTGGACAGAACCCAGATGAAGAGCGGAACCAGAATGCTGGCCAGTCTCATCAGAATGTTGACTTCGCTCCATCGGGTGTTATTTACCATGAAGTTGGAAAATCTCATGTCCCAAATGTTGGTAAGCAACGCCAGAATGACAATCGTATGCGCCGCTGCCATGGATCCTCTCTTCTCATGGATCAGATCCCACGAACCGTCAAACGGATGCAGAATCATATAAAGGCTGTACTTCAAGGTCTTCAGATAATGCTTGAAGCCTTCGCCTGTGAAAAAGCCGAGAATTTTGGAGAGTACGTTACTCATGCTTCGCTAATCTCCTTTCTCAATCGTTTCGCTGTTCTGATTCCCTTCGGGATCAGAATGAGCGCTGCTATCACAATGATAAACCATACGATGTTGTCTTCTACAACCTCTTCACGATAGTACTTGAATGCCTTCGAATAGTTCACGGAGTCTCTGGCAATCTCGAACTCATCCATCGCTTCCTTATAGCGTTTCTGACGAAGCAGGGAACGTCCGATACCGACATAAGCCAGTTCGCAGTTGCCGTTGTACTTCAGAACTTCACGCCATACATCTGCGGACTCGTCATACTGACCTACACGGTACAGGCTCAAAGCCTTGTTGATCAGCTTGCCGTAGGAAGTCATCGTAAAGATCGTAATCGTTCCGGCGAAACGGTCAAGAACCGCAAGCGTTTCCTCGTCAAGTTTGACGACTGCGGACGGGTTCAGGAAGCTTCCTTCGTTCATGCCGGAGTTACCGAATGCATAAAGCAGGTTGCCCTGGAAGTCATATACGAAAAGTCTTCCGCGGGTCTTATCCAAACAGCAGTAGGTCTCATTCTCAAATGTAACAACATCCACAAATGCGGTAGAACCTGTGATGGACAGTCCCTGTTCCATTGCGCCGGCAACGTTTCCGGTCTTCAAATCGCCGATCGGGAAGTGATTGCCGTTACGGATCAGGATGTCCGTACCCATGGAGTTCAGCTTCCGGACAGGCTTACCGGTTCCGGTTGCAATTTCATTATCCTTCAGGGTACTTGTCGTTACATAAAGGAAACCCTTCGAATCGATGCAGATATTGTTATATTCGGTAGGAACAAACATCTTTGTTTTCATTCTTTGTTCCTTGGTCTGAATCTTTCTCCAGATTCTCTGTGCGAAAGAAATCGTAACCGGGCTTGCGCCGATATAACCGGTGAACGTTCCGTCCTTCGTGAATTCCATGATGCCGGCATTGATGTTCAAAGCCTGTACATAGTAACGATATGCATCGTCAACAACGAAGTGTGACGGAAGGAACTTGTAATCATCTGCAAGCGTTTCATCCTTCGGATTGGCCACAACGTCAATAACATTCAGGTCATAGTCACAATGGATGATACGATTGTTCTGTGTATCGGCGATGAAAATATCATAGTCGCGGTTGAACTTTCTGACCTCGATATTCTCCTGCCACTTTGTCTTCGCGGGCTTCGTGCCTTCGGAAGCTTTTCCGCCCTCGGAAGATTCGCCGGTCTCACCGGTCTCACCGGTCTCTCCGGTCTCGCCGGTTTCGCCGGTTTCGCCGTTCTCTCCGTCAGAATCGGAAGCATTGTCTTTCTTCTCTGCGTCAGCGTCCGTAGCATCGGCGTTATCGCCTTCACCTTTGCCTTCGCCTTCGCCGTCTTTAGCAGGCTCTTCTTCCGGCTCAATCTCGGGAACGTAAGGGGTTCCGAGATACTCACCGTAAACCTTCAGGCGCTGTTCTTTCGTGATCGGCTTAACAAATACATCACCGGGCTGAAGCAGGCAAAGCTCGATTTTATCGCCAATCTTCAGAAGGTCCTTCTTCTCTTCGGAAACATTTACGTGGTAAATGACACGAACCGTTCTGAATTCTCCGTTCTTCCACTGTGCCTCGATGATTCGGTTATTCTTTGAGTCAACAACATAAAGCAAATCATCAATTGCGAAAAGGCTGTCCGGGTTCAAAAGGCTGCCCACATCTTCGCCGAAAGCACTTCCGGAAATAACACGGTCAACGGTATAGGCATCCGGAGATGCCTCTTCATCACCCCAGTAATTGTATGTGTAGGTGTACCAGCTGTCGTCCGCATATGCTGTCTTCGCATTGGACAGTCCGGAAAGTACCAGACACGCAAGAAGAAGGAGTGCTGTAATACGTTTCATCATATAATCCTTCCTCCTTATTCCTTAATACCGGAGCTCGCCATTGTCTCAACAATGTTGCTCTGTGAAAAGATGAAGCATACAACCGGCAGAACCATCATGAAGAGGGTTGATGCCGAAGATACACCGGTACGGGCTACACCGCCGGCTGCCAACGTACGAAGTGCGAAAGGCAGGGTCTTCAATTCTTCCGAATAGATGTAGGTTGTACCGATATTGTTCCACAGGCTCTGGATGGAGAAGATCATCAGGGTCAGGATTGCGGGCTTTACAAGCGGCATAACAATCGTGAAGAAGATCTTTCCTTCCTTTGCGCCGTCGATTTTGGCTGCTTCAATCAGAACGTCAGGAATACTCGATTCCATGAACTGCTTCATCAGGAAGAGACCCATCGGCGAAGCAAATGCCGGGATAATCAAAGCTAAATAGGTATCTACCAAACCGATCTTCGACATGATCAGGTAGTTCGGGATAGCCAGAACGTAACCGGTGAACATAAGGGCTACGGTAACCATCTTGAAGAAAGGACCCGATCCGGGGAAGCGGTACTTGGCCAGTACGTAAGCTGCCATGGAGGCAATCAGGATATGTCCTGCGGTACCGACCGCGGTAATGAACAGGGAGTTGAATGCGTATCTGGTAAATGTGATAACGCCCTGCTTATTCATAAGAAGGAACATATCGCTGATGTTCTTCGTCGTAGGGTTACGAACGAACAACTTAGGCGGGTATACGAACAACTCATCAAGAGGCTTGAAAGCGGAGTTGATAACGTATACAAGCGGGAATGCGAAAAAGCATCCAAAAATAATCAGGACAATGCCGACACCGATATCACCCGCAAGTGATCGGTTAGGCTGTCTTCCGGCTTTAATCTTTTTCATCTCGTCATTCCCTCCTATCAGGTTCCAAGTCGCATGAGTGCCTTCTGGATGAACTTGTTACACAGGTACATCGCAAGGAAGAGCACCGTCGCAATTGCGGATGCATAACCCATCTCGAAACGCTGCTGACCATAGTCAATCAGGTGGGTAACAACGGTACGTGCTGCATAGTCGGTACTCGGGAAACCACAGAGCGCCATCGTTACGTCCGCAGTATTGAATGCGGTCGTAATGGACATAACCGCACCGAACATCAACATGGACTTCATGTTCGGAAGGGTGATGTACCAAAGCTCCTGCCAACGGTTTTTAACACCGTCCACATAACCTGCTTCATACTGGTCATCCGGGATGGTATTCAAACCTGCGATGAAGGAAAGGAATCCGGTACCGAGGGACGCCCACAGGATTACGATGATAACGATGGTCATCATGTAACGGGGGTCTGTCAGCCACAACTTCGGCGATTCCAGAATACCCAGATCCACACCAATGGCGTTTGCGTATCCGTAAGAGTCACCGGAGAAGATGAATGTCCAAATCAGGTAAACCTGACCGGAAATGGTCGGTGCGTAGAATACCAATACGGCAAATGCACGGATTCTCTTCGGCAGCTCGTGAATGAGCCATGCGAACAGGAATGCGGCAATGTATCCTACGGGACCGGTAATGGCGGCAATCAGGAATGTGTTCTTAACGGCCGTCAGGAAGATATCGTCAACCAGAATCAGGTTGATGTAGTTCTGCATGCCGATGAAACGGGCCGGCTGCAAAACGTTGTAGTAGGTGAAACCGAACCAGATGGATACGACTACCGGTACTACATAGAACAAAGTGAAAATCAGAGCATAAGGAGCAAGGAAAAGATAACAAGTACGGAATGTTCTGATATCACGAAGCATAAACTTGCGGCGTAACTGTTTCTGTCTCCGCCAGTTAGCGTAACTCATACGTTTTCTCTCCTTCCTTATCTCTTCTCAAGTCCGAACTCGACGCGCTTCTTATGGATTTCTTCGTTGATGTCACGGGTGTAATCGAGGAGCGTTTCACGAGGATCTTCATTATTGTTAATAACTCGACGAACTGCGTTTACGATATGTCTGGTGGTGTAGTATCCGCCGGCAACCTCAGGAGTACCTTTAACCCACTTCCACTGCTCAAGCAGAATCTCACGCTGCTTGGAGCTCCATGCCAGCTGGTCAAATGCCTTCTTGTTGGCGGTTGCATATCTTGCGGACTCACCCATGACGGCTTCGAGCTCGATGCCGTAACGGGCCTGCACTTCTGCGCTTGCCCACCACTGCAGGAACGTCCATGCTTCTTTATGCATCTTGGAGTTCTCCAGCATGATGGAGCAAACACCCCAACACTGTACGCTTCGGTCGATATCATACTCACCGTCGCCGTCTCTGTCGACCTTATTGCCGTTCTCGTCCTTTACATAAGTACCGGGCATGATGGCCATATCCCAAAGACCGCGAATCTCAGGTGCGGATACGCACAGAGTATTGAAGTTGTTGTAATCGGCAAATGCCAGAGGCATCTCACCGGTACGGAAACGGTCTACGAAGTTGTAGTCACGAGGCGTATTGTAATGGGTGAAGAACATCGTGTACGCTTCGAATGCTTCGATAGCCACATCCGTGTCAAGCATAACCTTGTCACCTTCCGGAGAATAGAGGGAAGCGCCGCGCTGATACAGCTGTGCGTAGAATCCGTTCATATCCGGGTTGGCAACGTTGTTAATCTTACGTTCCGTGGAAGGAATGCCGACATCCATGTGAGCCTTTTCAATCGTGGAAAGGATGGCGATCAGATCTTCCCAGGTGTTCGGAATTTCAATTCCCAACTGCTGGAAGATATCCGTTCTGTAGAACATAACGTTGAAGTACTGGGTTTCGGGGAGTGCATATACACCCTTATTCTTGTAATTCCCGTTTGCGTCGCTGTAATATCCTTTACCATATATAAACGGAACAAGCGAGGAATCCGTGAATTCCGAAACCACTTCATCGAAGCCTTTGACTTTTTCAATCGGGTCGCCCTTGAACTGGGACAGCTCACAGGCAGCTCCTCGAAGTGCGTAGTTAACCGGTTCGGCAGTACCCGCGCCGAGCGCAACGTCAGGACCGGTTCCGGCAACCGTTGCGGGAAGGAGTACGTCGGCCGTAATCAGGTCAAGGTTTACGCAGATGCCGTAAGTTCCGACGAACTGCTCGTCGATCATGGTCTTCAGAATCGTACTCTGGTCACGACCGCCGAAGATCCATACCGTAATGGTAGGCCGGTCATCATCTTCGTATACGTTACCGATGGCGTTGTAATCAACGGTAAAGGAAGCGAAGAAAGCACGAACTTCGTGAATGGCCTTCTGGAACCAGTTTGCGGTATCCTTCTTAACTTTATAGTCGGCACCGGCAATAACAATGTAGTCAATGTCGAGCTGGGCTTCGCTGAGGGTCAGGATAGCGGAACCGAGGGAGCTGACATTGTTCTTGAATGCAACAAGGTTCTTCGGAATCTTGGCATCGTCCTTGGAGAACTTCTCAAGCTGGTCGGCAAGTGTAAGGCATGCGGTAACCTGAGAACCTTTCTCACCGGTATATGCAACAAGGTCGTCAATCAGCTTGTAGAGAACCTTGTACTCGTCACCCATGGCAGCTACAACTTCGGGATAACGGGACGCGAGGTTATAGTCGCGGTTTTCATCGGGCGTTGCACCGGTGAGAACCAGGATCTGACGGTACATGGAGTTCATGCGGAATACGCTGTCATTCATGCGGGACAGGATATCGCCCATCTCGCCGAGCGTGACTTCCAGACGAATGCTGTTGGTTCCCTTATGAAGCCAGAACTTATAAGGTTCACCCTTTTCGTCGCTGATCTTGAACATCTTCCAGTCGCTGGAGAAATCGAATTTCACGGTAGCCGCTTCATCGAAAGGAATCTCTCCGTTGACATAAAGAGAACGGCACGACACAAAACCACGGTTGTAGTTCTGTCTTGCCTTCAGGGTAATCTCATAGAAACCGTCGGCCGGAGCCTCGAATTCCCATTCAATCCACTGACCGGGAATCTTCCAGTTCTCACCGCCGATGATGTTCAGTACCTGTCTGGTTACACTGTAAGGATAGGTGACTGCGGAGGAACGGTCGTACAAAGGATACAGAGCCTGCGTGGAACGATACTGCGCCTTCTCACCTTCGATACGAACGTTATTGGAATTCTTGGCGGATGCGCTGCCGTGCTCGGCAGTCATCTTCGAAAGATACTCCGAATAAGAATCGCGCTGCGTAACTGCCGCAAGCGTCATTTCCTTGATGATCAAGGGCTCCTGAGCGCCGATAAGCTCAATCTTGTTCTCGCCCTGTTTGAAATAGAACTGATAGGGTTCGGTAATGTAACCCAACTCATCTTTGAAGTAAACAGTCTCCCAGCGGGGCGCCTCAATAATCTTGGGGCGAATCTGGTTATGTCTGTTGTCCTCTTTCGGGGCCCCGTCATCGGTATAAATGCGGGGGAACATAATATTATCTGCGCCGCTGAAAGGTCTTTCCTCGTTGATGATAAGTTCGCGCTCAATCTGAACGCCGCGGGAAGTCTCTCTGCTCGGATCGGGATAATACGTCAGTCTAATGTTGTAGAATCCTGCTTCTGCAACGTTGACCGTAAGCGTGGTGGTACCATCCTCTTTGGTTACCAGAACACCGGTCTCGCCGAACATATCGGCCAATTCGCAGTCTCCTGTCGCTTTGCGCAGATCAACCTGAATGTCGGTCGTAGGATAGCCGGCATCTCTGTACTTTGCGCGGTAAGCGGTATAGGAGTCCGCACGGCCTTCACTCTCAATCTTTGAGAAGTCAAAGCCCGCGTATTTGTCGGAATAATTCGTCGTTTTGGTAATGCCGTTCCAAATCAAAAGGAACGCAATGATCGCCACGATGATAATCGACCAATATACGCTTTTTTTCTTTAAAAGTTTTAACATTGGACCCTCCGTTCTGTAAGTGTCAGTCACCTCATGCCTTCAATCTGCCGGGCACAACACCTCAGAAATCACCATGATGTGCAAATATTATATAAAAAAAGTGTTGCATTTGCACTTCATTTTTTGCTATATTATAATCAAATATTGCTAAACAGGGCTGTCTGACCAATTTTCCCCACAAAAATTGCCGTGTATTTGTGCAAAAAATGGGGAGAAAAATGTGATGATAAATGGTATTTACCTTACGGATTCCCTTTTCTTACCATAAAAATAGCCAAAATCACCCCCGTTTTTTGTGCATTTTTGCTTTTTCGGATTTAGCAACATTTGTTCTAGGGGTATAGAATGACAATTCTTGAAACGCAGGAGGGTGAAAAATGGCCCGAGAGATGGACGGAACCTTCGAAAAAGTGGCTTTCGAAGCCAACAACATGCTGCTTCTTTACATTAACCGGCAGAATGTGAATTATGATACGCACTGGCATGCCGCAGCGGAAATCATCATGCCGATCGAGAACGATTACAGCGTCACCATTAACAACCGTGTATACATGCTCGGCGAACGTGACATTCTCTTCATTCCGCCCGGGGAGTTGCACGCCCTCGAGGCGCCCGCCACAGGCTCCAGGCTGATCATGATGTTTGATTTCTCGGTATTCAATTCGATGGATGACTTTACCGCAATAAGCCCGGTGCTCTCACAGCCGATTCTGATCACCGAGGACGCTTATCCGGATATTCACGAGCGCGAAGTCACCCTGCTGCAGCAGTCCATAAAGGAGTACGAAAACCGGACCGCCACCATGCGCGTGGCCATGATTTACTCCTATCTGATTCAGTTTTTCGCCAACATCGGCAGACGTCACATCAGGACAAATGTGATCTTTCCCGACGTCAGAGCCGGCAAGCAGATGGAATACGTCGAGAAGCTGAACAACGTCATCACCTACATCAACACGAACTACGTAGAGGAAATCACGCTCGAGAAAGCGGCCTCGATCGCCGGTTTTTCGAAATTTCACTTTTCGAGGCTGTTCAAGCAGTTCACCGGGCAGTCTTACTACAATTACCTGAACCAAAGGCGCGTAAAGGCCGCGGAAGCGCTTCTTTTGAACCCGCATCTTTCGGTCACGGACGTGGCCATGCAGTCGGGCTTTACATCGATTGCCACCTTCAACCGGGTCTTCCGGCAGGCCAAGGACTGCACACCGTCGGAATACAAGGTTTTCTATCACCGGAGGAGCCGGATTCGCTGAATCTCCCGTCCCCGGAATCAAAGCATGCAAAAAGCGGAAGAGTTCAACCCTCTTCCGCTTTTCCATTTTCAAATTCGTATGTTTAGTTCTGCGTCAGTGCCTCATACGACTCCTCGGCAACCATGCACCAGTGAGGATTGATGACATTGTCATCGGTGTCATCGGCATAGACGAAATAGTAAACCGAATCCACATTTACTTCCTTGTGGCCCTTCGTCTTAACGAGGATCATGTTCTTAGTAAACTTGATTCTACAGGAGTAGCATTCATCGCTGTACTCGGTATAATCCGAAACGGAGACATTCGTATACTTCGGCTTGTCATCCACGTGATCGCTGATAAATGTGATGTCCCAGTCGTTCGCGTAATGCTTCGCTTCCTCATAGTGGAACGAGCCCTTCAGAAGACGCTTCTGAATCTTGGCAAGTCCGTACTTCTCTCCGCCGAGGTCTCTTGCAAGGAAGTCCGCATACATCTGCGCGGTCTCAAGAGCAAACTCGCGGCGGTCCGTCGACATCTCGCCCTTGATGCCGACCTGAACATCGATCTTGATGTTCCCGGATTCATCGGGCGTGTATTCAACTTCGTTTCCGAGACCGTTATAAATCTTAATCACAGGCTTCTCGGCAAGTCCGACAACCTCATACGTAATCAGGGAAGGAATCGTGATATACTCGAGAACTTCCTTGTTCAGGTTGGTCTTCACCTCAACGGGCTTACCCTTCTGGAATTCCTCGTCCACGGTAATGTCGTTCACCGTCACACGATAGTTGTCCGGCACCGTAATGCGGTACGAGCTGGTCGTCACGCTGAATACGGGCGTTACATAATCGACAACCCAGTCACTTACGCGAAGCATCGCGAAAATCGTCTTTTCATTCTCGGGACGAAGGCCGATCTTGGCGACCAGATTGCCGTCCGAGGAAAGAATGTCATATACCGGGTGGCTCGAATCGTAGCTCTGCTTATCCTTGCCGTAGGAAAATGTGCCACTGTCACGAAGCAGCTGCAGGTAAGTGTTACGGTACAGATCTTCGCTTTCGAAGACACATGCATGCTCCGGAATCTGGACCATGTCAAGCACCGTGCCATCCTTTACGCTGTCGGCAAATTTGTCCACAATGCCGCCGATGACATTCTCATACTGGGATGCCTCATAACGGCGGAGACACTTATCCGTATAACGTAAGAAGATAAATGCCAGCACGATGAAGATCAGCGCATAAATGCCGAGGCAGATATAGAAGATTCTGCGGCCCTTCTTCTCTTTCATCTCGGCACGCTGCTGCATGACCGTGAGGGGCTTCTCCTCTTCTTTTGTAATGTCGGCAATGCCGCGGGCGGGCTTCGTCTTCGCGGGAACCATTCTGGAACCTGCAATCTTGCCCATGCTCTTTACGCGTGCTTCCCGGTCGGCAAGCTCTTTCGCGCGCTTATTTCTTCCGGCTTCGCGTCTTTCCGCGATACGCTGTCTGCGCTCCTGATAAGCCTTGAACTGCTCTTCGGTCATTTCATCCTCATCCGGATCGTAATCCAGATTCGGGCTCTTGCGAAGCGCTTCATAAAGGTTCTTTTCGCTTTCATCCTTGAAGTTGCTGAGGGAATCGGGCTTAAAATCATCATCATCAAAATCGCTCATGGTTCCCTCCTTATTTAGGCATTACGACGAAAGCCGTCGGCATGTTCCAGGATTTGTTGTTGTAATAGAAGGTTACGCTGGGCATCTCGTACTCGCCCTTGTAAACCATCGTGGAAGAGCTTCCGCCGTCAAGGTTTGCGGCATTTACCGCGCCATACTCAAGAAGGATGGCAATCAGATCGGCAGCGGTTTCACCGAGGTGTCCGTTCGCCGCACGGCCGTCCGTAACAAGAAGCATGATGGCGCCGTCCGAACGCTGCGCGATTACCGTACGCGGGTTCGCGCCGCTTCCCTGTCCGTTCATCTCACGGCCCTCGCCGTTGATGATCAGGGGAACGAAGTGATTATTGGAATCGGAGCTTTCCTCCTGGAAGCAAACAGCATCACGGATGCCGGCCTCATCTACATAGCGATTGATATCGGCCTGGGTGTAGCCCTGAATATCCTTAATCTGAAGAATATTGTCCTTTGTCAGTCCGATCATGTAAAGGCCCTTGTTGGACTGTGGTCTGTTGCAGTTGATGACACCGTCCTGCACAACAACCCCGAGAGGCTGACCGCCTTTGTTACCGGTGGACTCGTAAAGGCCGCCGTTAACGCCGCCTACCGCGCCGCTGTTGGCAACGATCTCATGCAGGTTCTTTCCGTATTCGCCGTACGGGAATGTCGTTCCGACTCTGACCTGCGAAGGATCCTTGATGATCATAAGCTTCGCAAGGAAGGAGCGGCCCGCAATCTTCACGATGCGCACACCGTTCTCATCGAATTCCTCTTCGGGAATGCTCGGATCCGGCGTAATGTCCGGGTCGGGATTATCCTCGTTCACAATGTGAATCAGGCTGTCATCCAGAACATCCGTATTCATGGGCTTCCGTTCGTTCATCTTCGTGATCTCATCGATTTCTTCCTTCGAGAGAACGAGCTTTGCAACGAACTTCAGCTGACCGCTTTCAAGAAGCGAGGAACCGAGCTCGGCTTTTGCTGCCGGAGACGGTCCTTTGCAGATTTTGTGGAGTACAAGATATACCGTGCCTACCAAAAGCACAAGTGTGACAAAAATCACCAAAAGTACTCTCCCCACGTACTTCAACACTTTTTTTGCTTTCATTATGTCACTCTCCTATTTAAAAACCCAGCGCTGCTGGAATTGGTAACTGAGCAGGAACAGAACAAAGTCCACAATCATCTTGATGACGGACTCCAAAAACGTTGCGCCGAGGTCGAGAATCTTCTCGGCCACGATGTTCACCAGGAGGTACGATGCCAGTAACTGACATGCCGCCAGAATGTAATACCGCACAAGCGAACGCTTCACGTCCGCGTCGGAACGGAACACCACTTTTCTGTTCACCGTGTAGTTGAACAGCGAGCTCACCACTCTTGCGCCGACTGTCGCAATCAGCAGGCGGACCGAACCGTCCAGGCTGTCTCCGATCGCCAGATTGATGACCGTGAACAGCAGGAAATCCAAAAGGAACGAAGCAATCGAGCTGCCGATGAACTTCAGGATGATCATGTAAATCCGGATGGAATCGCGGAACGGGTGAAAATGCGACGATGCATTGTCATCGATATACACCGTGTCGATGACCACCTCCGAGAACTCGATTCCCTGCCGCTTCATCACAAGCAGCTGGTTGGTCTCGTATTCATACCGGTCACCCGCAACCTCGCACATAGCCGGCAGGTGTTTGAAAGGAATTGCCCGAAGTCCCGTCTGCGTATCGCTGATTTTGATTCCGCAGGCAAATCGGAACACGCCTTTTGTAATGTTGTTGCCGATTCGGCTTTTCTTCGGAACGTGCGGCAACGAAAAATCCCGGACGCCGAGAATCACTCTGTTTCCGTCGGCCTCCATCGCCTCCGCGCATGCCCGGATATCCTTCGGCAGATGCTGCCCGTCGGCATCCACGGTCACAACGCCCGCAACGTCCTTCCGATTTTCAAGGATATAGGCAAATGCCGTCTTCATGGCCCTGCCTTTGCCTTTATTCACTTCATGGGTTAAGACCGTCACGCCGGGAAGCTTCGACACTTCCTCGAAGAACGAAAGGTACTCCGGACCGCTTCCGTCATTGACCACAACGACGTCGGTGAAGCCCTCCGCAAGAATGCTCTTAACCGTATTAACCATCTTCCCGTCCGGATTCAGGGAGGGAACGATGACGATTGTATTCATAGTCCCACCGCCTTTTTACTGCACCGGCTCCTCTGCCGGTTCGGCCTCCGCTACGGAAAGCTCTTTTCTCTGCTGAATCTTCTTCAAAATGAAATTACCGATGACATTGGCCAGAATGCCGAGAATCAGGCCGCTCACGAAGCCTCCGACGATATCGGACGGATAGTGAATGCCGACATAGATTCTGGAAAATGAGATGAGAGCCGCCATCAGAATCAGCGGAGCCCACCAGCGCTTCCGAACGTTCGGCAGAATCGCAAAGCACGAAGCAAAGCTTGCTGCGGTATGACCCGACGGGAACGAAGCATCGTGAGCCTCTTTGATCAGAAGATCGATTTCCGGAATCAGTACATAGGGTCTCGTGCGGTTGATCAGAACCTTCAGGCAGCAGTTGTTTAAAAGAACCGAGCCTGCCAGAGCGCCCGCCGAGAACAGCCCCGCCTTTCTCGTTTTTTTGAAGCAAAGCAGGATGCAGGTCAGAATGATCCAGAATATTCCGGCGTCCCCGAGGTGGGTGACTGCCTTGAAGAATTCATTCAGAAATCCGACTCTCCAATGCTCCTGAACGTACAACAGAATGTCTCTGTCCATCTCAAAAATTCCGAGAAAGCCAAGCATAAAAACCTCCGGTCAAAAGGGTTTCGTCAGGCCGAAACCGGACGTTTCGACATGATAGCCCATAATCGGATATATTATACCACAATGCCCCCGCTCTGTCACGGAAAATCTGAAAGAAATCACAAATTGCAGCACCCCCGGACTTCTCCTTCACCGGTCATCCGCACGTTCGAAAGTCTCCTTTTCGTTCAGTGCTTTACCGGCCGTGCTTCACCCGCCCCCCCTAAAACAGCGAAAGCCTGGAAACCGGGCTTTCGTTAACGTTTTGCTTTTTCAAGCAGATATTCCTTTGTGTTGTGCTCCGGGTTAAGAAGCACATCTTCAAGAAGGCTGTTCAAAACCTCCCCGAGCTCCGGTCCTGCGGGATACCCGAGTGCCATCAGATCCGCACCGTTTACGGCAAGCATCTTAAGATTGACACAGTGCCCTTCCGAAACGACAGTCCGGTAAGCCTCCCGAAGCATTTCGATGCGTTTCAGGCATCCGGCAAGATACTGCGGTGCCTTAGCGCCCGCATCGGCCGTGAAAACCGCAAACAGAAACGGCATCCTCTCGGTCCCGATCCGGTTCATCAAAAACCGTACCGTCACAGCCGGTTCCTCGCCGTGCCTGCGATACAGCGTATCGTGGTAATATACAAGCTTCGTGCAGGAATCAATCGTCTCGTTATCAAACTTCAGGCGCCGCAAAACCTCTTTGGCAGTTGCCGCGCCGGGCTTCGCATGTCCCTTAAAATGCGCCTGCCCGTTCTCGTCAAACGTCTTGCACTGCGGCTTCGCGCTGTCGTGTAAAAGCATCGTATAGTTAAGCATCGCCTGCTCCTTTGGGGAAGCATTCCGATACTCTTCTGTCCTGTGAAGCCCGTGAATGGTTTCCGTCGTGTGACGGGCTACGTCGTAGATATGGTGCACATTTTCCTGCGGCGTATCGCACATGAGATCCCACTCCGGCAGCCAGTCCGCCGTGATCCCGAGAGCGCGCGCCTCAAACAGCTCCTCCGGATGCTCCGAACTAAGAAGCTTCGTCAGTTCCTCGCGAATCCGCTCGGCGCTTACGGCTTTCAGATTGCCCGAAAGTTCCTTCATTGCTTCCTTCGTCGCGGGCTCGATCGTGAATCCGAGCTGGGCCGCAAACCGCACCGCCCGAAGAATCCGAAGCGCATCCTCAGAGAATCGCTCGGTCGGGTTGCCGACCGCCCGGATGATGCCCGCCTCCAGGTCCTTCATGCCGTCGAACAGATCGACCAGGCCGGTGCTTTCGTTATAGGCCATCGCGTTGATTGTAAAATCGCGCCGGAGCAGGTCCTCCCCGAGATTCCTCGTGAATGTGACCGAATCCGGATGGCGAAAATCTTCGTACGTTCCGTCAATCCGGTAGGTCGTAACCTCATAGCCCTCCTGCCCGCGCATGACGGTCACCGTGCCGTGTTCGATTCCGGTGTCGACCGTCCTCGGAAAGAGGCGCTTCACCTCCTCCGGCAGCGCCGAAGTCGTGATGTCCCAGTCCTGCGGAACCCTGTTAAGGAGCGCATCACGAACACACCCGCCGACGGCGTAGGCTTCAAAGCCGGCCGTTTCGAGTGTCCTGATGATCCGTTTCACATTTTCCGGCAATGTTATGGAAAATGCCATGCAGCTCCTCCGAAAAACAAAAAGTCCGGGGATGAACAGGCATCCCCGGTTCTTTTAAATTCTACAATTCAACGGTCACCTTGTCAAGGTGCCAGATGTCCTTCACGTACTCCTCAATCGTACGGTCGGAACTGAATTTGCCGGACTTGGCAACATTGAGAAGTGCCATCTTAGCCCAGCCCGCTTCATCGCGGTAAGCTTCCTCAACCTTCTTCTGGGCCTCGGCGTAAGAGCGGAAGTCCTTCAGGATGAAGTACTGGTCGGCTTTCTCGCCTCCGCGTGTGCAAAGCAGCGAGTCGTAAATCTCACGGAAACGGTCCGGATCGTCCGGGCTGTAGAAGCCGTTGATCATCTGCGTCATCACAAGGCGGATATCCTGGTCGGTATTGAAGATCTCGCACGGATTGTAGCCGCCGTTGTTCTCGTAGTTGATGACTTCGTCACTCGAAAGACCGAAGATGAAGGCATTCTCGGCGCCGACTTCCTCGACGATTTCCACATTGGCACCGTCCATCGTACCGATTGTCACGGCGCCGTTCAGCATGAACTTCATGTTACCGGTACCGCTTGCTTCCTTGCTGGCCGTCGAAATCTGCTCGGAAACATCGGCTGCGGCGAAGATCCACTCGGCATTGGAAACACGGTAGTTTTCGATGAAGACAACCTTCATCTTGCCCTTGATGGACTTGTCGTTGTTGACGACGTCGGCCACGCTGTTGATCAGCTTGATGATGGCCTTCGCTCTTCTGTATCCGGCACTCGCCTTGGCGCCGAAGATGAAGGTTCTCGGATAGAAATCCATCTCCGGGTTTGCGCGAAGCTGATTGTAAAGGTACATCACGTGCATGATGTTCAGCAGCTGACGCTTGTATTCATGCAGACGCTTTACCTGCACGTCGAAAATGGAACGGGGATCCACTTCGATGCCGTTATGTTCCTGAATGTATTTGCACAGACGGAGCTTGTTCTGATACTTGATGTTCATGAACTCCTTCTGGCTCTTCTTGTCGTCGGCGTAAACCGCAAGCTCGTTGATGTGCGGCAGGTTCGTAATCCACTCGTCGCCGATCTTGCCGGTTACCCAGTTTGCAAGTAACGGGTTGCCGTGCAGCAGGAAGCGGCGCTGTGTGATGCCGTTCGTCTTGTTGTTGAATTTTTCAGGGAAAATCTCATAGAAATCGCGAAGCTGTTCCTTCTTCAGGATTTCGGTATGAAGTCTTGCAACACCGTTTACGGAGAAGCCGGCCACGATTGCGAGGTTCGCCATGCGGACCTGACCGTCCATGAGGATTGCCATCTTCTGAAGCTTTCCGTAATCATTCGGATATCTCTGCTGCAGCTGCTCGGTAAACCGACGGTTGATTTCCTCAACAATCTGGTATACACGGGGAAGCAGGCGCGAGAAAAGGTCGATGGGCCATTTTTCAAGAGCTTCCGACATGATCGTGTGGTTTGTATATGCACAGCACCGGTTTGTAATCGACCATGCCTCGTCCCAGCTCAGGTAATACTCGTCCATGAGGATTCTCATGAGCTCGGGAATCGTTACGGTCGGGTGCGTGTCATTTAACTGGAATACAACCTTCTCGGGAAGATTGCGAATGTCGTCATGGGTGCTCATGTACTTTGCCACCGCACGCTGCACGCTTGCGGAAACGAAGAAGTACTGCTGCTTTAAGCGGAGCTCCTTGCCGGCGTAATGGTTGTCGTTCGGGTAAAGCACCTCGCAGATCAGTCTGGCAAGGTTCTGCTGCTCAACGGCCTTGTGATAATCGCCGCGGTCAAAGCTCTCAAGGTTGAAGTTGTCAATCGCTTCCGCATCCCAAATCCGAAGCGTATTCACAACGTTGTTGCCGTAGCCGACGATCGGCAGGTCGTAAGGAATTGCGCGAACGGACTGTGCGCCCTCCTGTGTAAAATGCTCATGTCCCTGCTCATCTCTGGAGTAACGGACATAACCGCCGAACTTAACCTCGCATGCATATTCCGGACGCTTAATCTCGAACGGATTTCCTTCCGCAAGCCAGTCATCCGGACGCTCTACCTGGTAGCCGTCCCTGATTTCCTGCTTGAACATGCCGTATTTGTAACGAATGCCGCAACCGTATGCCGGATAACCGAGCGTTGCGAGCGAATCCA
>CADBTG010000087.1 GCA_902797475.1 uncultured Lachnospiraceae bacterium
ATCGAAACCGCCGGTGTTGCGGTATGCGTCAATAAGCTTGTCGGTGAACTTTACATAATCGTCATCAAGAAGACCGCTCGGGCCGCCTTTGAAGCCAAGCAGAACGTTGTTCTTGTCGGTAGCCTTCAAAGCATCGTAAAGACCGCATACAACGTTGTGTCCGCCGGGTGCCTGTCCGCCGGAAAGGATAACGCCGACGACCTGCTTCTTCGCCTTCGAGGTGTTAGCGCCCTTAACGAACGTGATTTAATTCTTGCCGTAGGTGTTCGGGAACAGAGCCTTGATCTTGTCCTGATCCGCTACGCTCTTGGTTGCCTTGCCTTCCTTTACGCAGATGTCTGCGATGCCGTTTCTGAGCATTCCGGGAAGCTTCGGCTGATACTCGTATCTTGCTTTTTGCAGAGGTGAAAGATTCATAAAACCATACTCCTTTATATAAATATAATATCTTTCATTCGGTCAATATAGTAAATCATTTTACGGAAAATGTAAAGACCGTTATTTGTCGTTTTCAAGCGAATCGTGATGGCATTTTCCACAATGTTTGAAAGGTTCGTCATTCGCCGCTCGGAAGGGAGAAAGGCTCGCCGAGACGGATAACCGGATCGGTATAATCATCCGAGAAAATAATGACTTCGGGAGTCTCCTTTTTGCAGAACTGGACGCACTTTCCGTAAGACCGGCCGCCGATATAGCCGTAAGCCACGCGGCAGTACATGTCGCCCTCTTCGACTTCTATGTAGCGGTAATCGACCCGCGCGATTTCAACCCCGGCGGCATAATATCCCTCGCTGATAATCTGCCCGGTCACAATATCCCTCGAGATCTGACAGGACATTCTCTTCGGGAAGCCCGCAGACTCACCCCTGCTCAGTTCCACATATCCGTACGGGAAGCCGCCCAGGGATACACCAAGCCGTGAACGGTCCGTTCCGTCGTTGCTCACCGAAAGCACCAGGTTGTTCATCACGACATAGCCGTAAGTGTCTGACTTATAGAAATAATAGTATACGTCGTCCCGCGAGAAAAGAATGTCAGGACCTTGCATATATTCGACAGTCTCGGCATTCGAGACACCTGCCAGCAGGAAATCGTCGCCGAGCCGCCATTCGATTCCGTCCTCTTTCGGCCAGTAAATCGACAGCGAGCCCTTGGCATATTGGAACACTGCCTTGGAAAGCAGGCTGTCCCTCATGCACGCGTCGAGACCGGATTCCCGGAGAAACTCGTCATAGCTCTCCACCTGGAACCACCCCGTTACGGGACTGATTTCGCTTTGAATCGGATCCTCCTTCGCTAACAGGTCCTGTAAGGGTACTGCGCGGAAATACGTTCCGTCCTGCGTATTCGTAAGGAACGGCTCCTCACCGGCCCAGCGCGCAGTCCGACCGTTCGTCGTGCAGATCTCCCTGCCGTCCGTCGCCTTCATCGTAACATCATCGCCCGAAAGGTACATATCGTACCGTTTGCCGCGCCATGTCGAATAATAAACGTACGGTTCTCCCGTCGAAAGCGCCTGCTTATTAACGGCACCCTCTTCATAGGCCGCATAAGCCGAATCCGACAACAGCGCGCCGCTCGGTCCGGTTGCCGATTTAAGAAGGATGTGAAGCCCCGCGATTCCCGCGATGACATCCTTGTTTCCGTTTGCAAACGTATATTCCGTAAGAGTCACCATGTTCACGTCGGAAACGGTGCCCCTCTTCTTCAGGATTTCCATAACACGGCTCTGCGGCGAATTATCCGGGTAATACGCTTCGTTGGCCGGGTCTAACCACGGGCAGACCATGTCGGTTCTCGCGCCGGCCAGGACGGTCTTTCCGCCCTGCACCTCATAAAAGAGGCTGGTGTCTCCTCTTTCTTCGGTATAAAAACGATACACTTCGTTGCCGCTCTCGTCGAACAGATCCAGGCTGTAAAGCGCAAACTCCCCGTTCACGGTATAACTCACCATGGAGGCCATAAGGATGCTGCCGTCACGCCTTCTCAGAGTGAAATCGGTCTCCTCCTTCGGTCCGATTTCCATCCGGTGAAAATAGATGCCCTGAAGCATGACCTCCTGCACATCCGCCTCAATTGTCGGGACGGGAAAGCCCTGCGTTTCGGTCGGCACGGGTGTCGCCGTCACAGGCTCACCGGAGCTGTCGCTTTTGCCGCATGAAATACAAAAAAAGGAAACAAGAACAAAAAGCAGACAACACATCAGTCTGCCGATCATTCTGTTTCCGGTATATACGCGCATGACTATCCTCCTTTCCCCACAAATTCATTGTATCAATTCTTTATGACAAATGCAAGGACATTGCTTTGTAAACCAAAAAGAAGAGACCGGTGGCCTCTTCTCAGTACCCTTAATAAACGGGTACGCAGACGGATTATAGGCGAACTTCGTTCGCGCCGTCTGCGTTCACAATAAGGGATCCTCCCGCTTCGCGGGTCCCTCCTTTTTGTCAATGGAGCATAGGGGACTTGAACCCCTGACCCCAACACTGCCAGTGTTGTGCGCTCCCAACTGCGCTAATGCCCCGTGGGATGATTGCAGACGGCCTGAACCGTCTGCAAAACTTCCGTTAAAGTACAGTTTATTTTTATCAAAAAAACCGGATTTGTCAAGCCCGAAATTCAAAAAACGCAAATTATTTGAATATGATCTTATAATCCTTCGAAACCGTTGCGTTCTTCAAAAAGGCCGAAATCACATTTTCCGCTTCCTTGCGCGCTTCGTCACGGAACTTCTGGTTCTTCATCAGCTCTTCGGCTTTCTTGCTCTTCATGCTGCCGAGAAGCAAAGCATAATCGGTGAATTTGGTCTCGGTGAAGATGGAATTCTTAATCTCGTATGCCTTGAATTCATCCTCGAAAATCTCATTCGAAACGATGAAGATGTCGGGAAGCGTAACCGTAACGGTCTTCTCCTCCTCGTCCACCGCAAACTCGACCTTCGACAGAACGATGCCCGCACTGATGGCGCCCTTAAAGGTAAATACAACCTTGTCGGTCGTCAGCGGAATCTTGGCACCGAGCAGTTCCTTATAGCTTTCAAAGGTGTCCATGTCCGTGTAGTAATAACGCTGGGTGATCAGATCTCCCGCAGGCTGCAGAATTTCCTCGATCGTCTTCACGTCAAGCGTGCTCTTTTCTTCAACGGAATCGGCGACCTTTTGCAGAATGGACTTCTTCCCTCCGCCGATTTTAGCGCCGACCAGCCCGCCCAAAAGTGCCATCAGGACAAGCGCAGTTACAATAAAACCAACCTTCTTCATGAATTCTCCTCCTTATATGTTGTGCCGGACCGAGGGGTGTCCGGAATCCGATGGTTGCTCATTCGTAAACATGACTTACATGATGAGTCTAACATATCGTATATCATTTTTCAACAGAAACGATTTCAAGAGATGCGGGGAAACATGAAAAATGAAAGACTATCCGACAAATAATCGGACAGTCTTTCGTTTGAAACCTTTGGGAAGGATAATTTACTGGATGTTTTTCTGCATGGTAACATGCTCCGGGGAGAGAATGCGGTCGAGCTTCTCTCCGGTCCGGTTCAGGATGGAACGGCCGACACCGCTTAACGCGCCGGTCAGCTCGCGGTCCCTGCCGACGAAGAACAGGGCGATTGTATCGGGGCCGACATGGCTTCCTGTACAGGTATCGTAGGTTGTATTGATGAATCCCCTCACTTTAATCCGCTCGATGATGCGTTCCATGATGTAAAGCGACTCCTCATAGGCGTCGGCATGGGCGATTCCGAGAATCTGCTCCTCCGGATTGACGACATTATCGCACACAAGGGAAATCAGCGCATTCAGCGCGGAACGGCGGCCGTGGCACTTACGGTACTGCACGATATGGCCGTCCTTATCGCCGCGAAGAATCGGGCGTATGCTTAATGTGTTGCCGATCAGCGCGGAAGTCTTCGAAATCCGGCCGGTGCGGCACAGGTACTTCAGATCGGCGACGGTGAAGATGCCGTTCATCATCGGAACGCGCTTCTCTATGGTGTCCGTAACCTCATCGATGTCCTTGCCCTGCTCACGAAGCTCCGCTGCGTAAATCGCGAGAATGCCGGTCGCGAGCGAAGCGTTCTTCGTGTCAATGACCCGGATGCGCCGCTCGGGAAATTCCTCGGCAACCATATCCCTTGCAATGCGGCAGGAATTGAACGTCCCGCTGATGCCCGAGCTGATGGTCAGGCAGAGGACATCCTCTCCGGCAGCAGCAACCTTACGGAAGGCTTCCGCAAACTCGCCGATGCTGATGAGCCCGGTTTTCACCGTAAGTCCGTTTCGCATCGAATCGTAGAACTCCTTGCCGCGGGCGCGCTCCTCCTCGGGCGTCAGCCCCGGCACATAACACGTAACATTCTTTCCTTCAACATAATTGACAAATGACAGGACTTCTATTCCGTACTGTTCTGCCGATTCAGCAGGCAGGTTCGCTCCGGAATCCACAAGAATTCTGAACATGAAAAATCTCCTATTACCAATGGTTCGCTCCGTCGGCCGAAACACGGCCTTGCAGAGAAAAATACAACTACTTATCGACTCCATTTCTAACTTTCGAAGTCTACGATGTCATTATACATAGTTTTCATTACTATGTCAAGGATTAATAAAAACCTCCGTGATTTTTCACACGGAGGTCACATTTTCCGAATTTTATAAAAGCCGGAGCAGTTTGCAGTTTTCGATGCCGGTCCGCCAGAAGTCCTCGGTCGGAAGCTCCCATACATTGCAGATGAAGCTCAGATTCATGGCGCCGTGCCCGACAATCAGGACATTCTTTCCTTCCCTGAGAAGCGGTACGACTTCCTCTTTGTAGAAGGAGCCTGTGCGCCCGAGAAGCTCGTTCACATTTTCCCCGCCGGGAACAGCCTCGGTATACTCTGCAGGGTGGAAGAAGAACTCGTTCACCGGGCAGTTCGGGATGCTGAAGCTCTGCGCGACGCCCTCGTACTCTCCGAAGGTCATTTCCTTCAGGCGGTCGTCAAACCGAATCGGCACGTCACGTCCCTGAAGCAGAAGTTCTGCCGTCTCCTTCGCCCTGCAAAGGGGAGAACTGAAACAGATGTCAAACGGGATGTCGGCATAACGTTCTCCGGCCTCCTTTGCCATCGCCCGCCCTGTATCGTTGAGCGGAATGTCGGTCTGCCCCTGAAGTCTCTTCTGATCGTTCCAATCGGTTCTGCCGTGCCGGACGATATATAATGCGCCGCTTTTCTGCTGCTTCGCCGGGGCCTCGCCGCACTTCGGAAAGACAAGAGCGAACTCCTCAAAAACGACTTTCATGTCTTCCGAAAAGTCCTTCCCGATTGCCTTCAATTCCTCGGTGAAGAACGGCTGATGAACCTGCTGCCAATAAGCCAGGGAAAGGTCACCCTCACCTTCTTTCGCCGCCATCTCTTCGGTGATTTCACGGTACGGGAGCACGGTTACAAACCTTGTCCGGATGATGCAGACCGCCTCGTCCTTTTCGTTCAGAATGACGCTGTATTCCCCGGGCGTCGGAAGTTCTTCGTCTTCCGCCTCATATACGGGGTACGCCGAGGACGTGGCACGCTTCTTTCCGCTTCGGACAAGCTCAGCGAGTCCGTCCGCATCGTCCCCGAATGCCCAGGCATCGTATTCGCCGGGGATGCCCGATAAATCCCACAATTCTTCTGCTGTCATGATTTCTCTTCCCTTTTCCTTTTTTATCGCGCTAAATGAAAAATGTCACGCATTTATGATACTAAAAAAGCCCGTAACTTGCAACAGGAAGCCGACGTTAGCAAAAAGCCGGCCCCCAAACGGAAGCCGGTTTTGCTCAGTCCATATGCTTTTCGTAGAACACCAGGATCATTTTATCATTTACGACCTCTTCCTCGCCGGTGCGGACGAAGCCGCATTTTTCATAGAGATGACAGTTGCGGGGCTCCTGTTTGATCGTGTCAAGCTTCCAGGTCTTCACCTCGGGATGCATCGCAAATGCCTTCTGAATCGCCGCATAGCCGTAACCGCGGTTTTGGTATCTCGGCAGAATGAAAATCGGGCTGATAAAGGAAACCTCATGCTCGTTCGGGTCGTTATGGCCGATGTTGATGACGCCGACGCGGGCACCGGAAACACAGATGAAATAGTAATTCCGGTTCGGTACCGCAGCACGCCTTCTGATGCGCTCGATTGACTCGATGGCAGGCGAACCCTCGTCATGGTAGATTTCATAAAGCGGCATGAAGCTCTCCACTTGCATTGCGTGAAGCTGCTCAAGTTCATCGTCGCGAACAGGATCGAAATAAATCTGCTCGATTGCCCTCTTCGGATTGACGCCGGGCAGGTTAAAATGTTCCCTGATCATCTTTGCAACCGCATCGGGCGCAAGGTTTGTATTGTCGATTCGCAGGTAATTCGGGAACGGGATCTCGCCCTCGCGGCTTACGAGGCGGTACTTGGTCTCCTCCCGAATCATCCGGTCGTCGGAAACCACGGTATCCCTTTTAGAAGCCTTGTGGAGGAGACGGTTCTCGGTTTTATTCCTGATAAGCCTCACGGTGCGGTCGGCAACCAGCTCGACGTAGTAAACGGTTCCGCCGGTTCGCTCGAAACGGGATGTCACATTTTTCATGTACTCCCAATCCGACGGCAGGTCGAAGGCCCACATATAGGTGAAAATCATCCCCTGAAAATCGGTTTTCAAAAATGCCTCGAAGCAGTCCTCGCGAATCTTCTCCACAAGGGGGTGGTCAAACCGCCCGAACAGCTCGATAACCGGCTCAATCGCCATATGGTTATGAAACAGGCGGAAATCGGTAATCTTCATAAGCTCCTGCCCGACCGTCATCTTTCCGACGGCGCCGGAGCCGAATATCACTATTAAATCCATTTCTTGTACCTCTCAAATTATGAAGTCTTCAGGATTCTTCCGGCAGATATAAAGCAGATGGTTGGTCATCCCGAGCAGCTCCCGCTTCTCGCAGACTGCCAGATACCATTTCTTCAGCGCCTCGAAATCCGTGTCGGAAATCGCAAAATCCTCCCGGTCCTCGACCGCCTCCAAAAGTCCGTCAACGCCGGCTGTGGTAATCCACCTGACCGGCTTATCGGTAAACAGGCCCTCGAACTCCGGCACCTCGTAGCCGGTGAAAAGCTGCTCCTTGAAGTGGCGAATCTGATAATCCCTCGTGAAGTTTTCCTCCTCGCCCGCGGCCCAGTTCCCCTGAAGGTAGTTGGAATACATGATTCCGTAGACCGAGATAAATGCGAAGAGGATTGCTCCACCGGGCTTTGTGACGCGGATTACC
>CADBTG010000088.1 GCA_902797475.1 uncultured Lachnospiraceae bacterium
CCTCGGGAATCGTAAGAATGAAGGAATAAAACGGCTCTAAAAGCACGTTTTCGGCCTGCATAAGACCTTGTCTGACAGCACGGCATGCGGCCTGTCGGAAGTCCCCGCCGCCGGTATGCTTGGGATGGGCTTTGCCGGCGACAAGCGTCATTCGGACATCGGTCAGAACGGAACCGGTCAGAACGCCGCGGTGTCTCTTATGCGAAAGCGCGGACAGAATCTGCCGCTGCCAGTTGCCGGAAAGCAGATCCTCGCTCAAATCCGTGCAAAATTCGAGCCCACTGCCCGCAGGAAGCGGCTCTAAGATCAGATGCACCTCCGCATAATGCCGTAAGGGCTCGAAATGACCGACACCCTCAACGGTATTCGCGATGGTCTCTTTATATACGATAGCGCCCGTGTCAAATGTGACCTCGGCACCGAAGCGCGAACGTAACTCGCGGGCAAGTATTTCAAGCTGTACGGTACCCATGACCTGAATCCGGATTTCCTTCGTGCGTTCCTCCCACAAAACGTGAAGCGTCGGTTCCTCCTCCTCAAGCTGCATGACGGCAGGGAGGAGAAGAGCCGGTTCCATGTTGAGGGGAACAAGCCGGTAAGAGAGAACGGGCTCCGAAAGAGAAGCTTTCGCAAACGATGCGCTGCCGTAAACGTCGCCTGCCTTGCTTTCCGTAAGGCCCGTAACCGCGCAAAGGTCTCCGGGTTCGGCTTCCTTCACGGTTTCATAGCGTTCACCGGAATACACGCGGATCATATCGATCTTACCGACATCGGGAATCGTTTCCTTTGCCGTAATCCGACCGCCCGTTATCTTCATATGGGTAACGCGTGTCCGGTCGGCATCATGCGTGATTTTATAAACGACGGCACCGAAATCCTCAGGACTTTCGGGCATGACAGTAAGGCTCGAAAAGGCATCTGACAGCTCGGAAACACCCGTATCCTTAAGCGCCGAGCCGAAGAAACACGGAAACAGATTACGCTTTTTAATGACAGCCGGAAGGCTTTCCTTTTTCACCGTTCCGGTCTCGAGATATTCCTTTAAAAGCGTTTCGTCGCAAAGTCCGATTTCTTCGAAATCGGGATGTGTCATATTGACAATCGAATCGGAGAGCGTGCTTCTTAAGGAAGACATCAACGCCTCCTCCGAAACGTCCGGGCGGTCACATTTGTTTACGAAGATGAACGCAGGGATTTCATAGTGCGCGAGCATGTTCCAAAGCGTCACGGTATGGTTCTGAATGCCTTCCGTGCCGCTGATGACCAAAACCGCATAATCCAGAACCGAGATTGCACGCTCGGCCTCCGGAGAGAAATCCACATGACCGGGCGTGTCGGTAAGCGTGACCGAACAGTCAGGAAGCTTTAAAACAGCCTGCTTCGAGAAAACTGTGATGCCGCGTTCGCGCTCGACTTCCTTCGAGTCAAAGAAACTGTTTCGGTTGTCTACCCGTCCCATCGAACGGATTTTGCCCGCGTGAAAGAGCAGGGCTTCCGACAGAGTCGTCTTCCCCGCATCGACATGGGCAATCATACCGATAACCAGTTTCTTCATGGCACCTCTTTAAAAAGGGCTTCCCAAGCGGGAAGCCCGATGTTTTTTTATTCGGACCGGAGAGCAGCAACCGGATCCTTGTTGGCGGCGATTCTTGAAGGAATCAGACCGGCAATCAGTGTCAGCACGATGCTGATGATAATCAGCAGAATCGCACCGAGAAGCGGAAGCTTGGACAGTCCCGAAATGTCCGTATACTGATGAATGATGATATTGATCGGAATGTTCAGCAATACCGTGACAAGGATGCCGAGCACGCCGGCAATGAAGCCGATGATCATGGTTTCCGCATTGAATACGCGGCTGATATCCCGCTTCGAAGCACCGATCGCACGAAGGATGCCGATTTCCTTTGTCCGCTCGAGAACCGAAATATACGTAATGATTCCGATCATGATGGACGAAACAACAAGGGAGATGGCAACAAATGCAATAAGGATATAGGTGATGGCATTGATGATCGTGCTGACGGACGACATCAGAAGAGCAATGAAGTCGGTGTATTCGATCTTCTGGCTTTCGGGCCGGCTCTTGTTATACTCGGAAATGATTTCCGTGATGCGGTCCTTCGCGTGGAAATCCTTCGGGAATATACTGATCATGAACGGGTTGTCAAGCTCGGCAAAACCAAGCAGAATAAGGTTCGTGTCGTACGTATTCTTCGTCGTCTTGTCGCCGCTCATCTTATACATTTCGGAAAGCATCTGATCGGGGATCATCGTGACGAAATCACGGATGCTCAGCTTCTGGCCGCTTGCCATCCACTGCTTAGCCTGATCGAACTGTCCGGTTTCATCCGACTGAATCATATAGGCAAGCATGGATTCGGTCTGCGCTTTTTCTTCCTCGCTCATAAGATCGTAGTTGCGCAGGAATTCGAGCCTGATTTCCTGAGGCGTCATTTCCTTCGGCTTTTCAAAAGGAATGCCGGTGAATACATCGATTTCCGGTTTGCTGAGCTGTGCCTTCACAACAGGGCAGTTACGGCTGTTTGTGACAATGTATTCGGTCAGCTTTTCCGTATAGGCAATCGCGCCGTTCATCGATGCGGCAACAGCTTCCTTGTCGGGCTTGATGATGCCGACAACCTTGAGCTGTTTGCATTTGTCGGGATCGGAGAGAAGCTTCGTCATGTAATCACGGTCGTTCTGCATGTTCTCCCAGCCGTAGGTAGTCGGGTTATACTGGTAATAATCCCCGGGCAGAACGAGACGGAAGCTCAGATTTAAGATGTCTTCATAGGAAAATGACACCTTTTCGCTCTCAATCCGCTCACCCATCATCATCTTACGAATCTTGCCTTCGACCTCGGCAGGATCCTTAAGACCCAAAGAGTAGAGGGCATAGTCACTGATTTCGTCCTGCTTGTCGACAATTAAGAGGACCTCATTCCATTCTTCGGGCCATTTGCCTGCAAGCAGTTCATAGGTGGAATGAACAAGATCTTCGTTGTCAATCATCTGTGTCCACACACTCATCGTGGAAGAGCCGCCGTACATCGAAGTCATCGAGGTCAGGTCGGAAAGGGAATTATCCGAAGCGCCCATGGCAGAATACATGGCGGTCAGAATCGTGCTCGGGTTGAGCTGAACCGGACCGTTTGAAAGGTCGTTCATATAGATGTTCGGCTCGGTCGTATACGTATACTGAATATCGGTGACGAGATCCTTCATTTCGTCATTTTCGTCAAGAAAGGCCTTGAAGCTCTTGAGATCGTTGATCTTGATCTCGGAAAGCATCGCATTCATCATTTCGCCCATCGCATTGCTTGAATAAATGCGGCCGGCAGCATGCGGTTCGTCCTTACCGGTATCGACGTTGAGCAGTGCCGTAAGAAGAGCACCCGTGTCGGCAGTCTGCTTCTGAATGATCAGAGGATAAGTGGAGAGCGTTTCCTCCTGTACGCGGTTGATGTAATTGTGAACACCGTTTGAAAGTGAGAGAATTAACGCAATGCCGATGATGCCGATGCTGCCGGCAAAGGCGGTCAGAATCGTTCTCGTTTTCTTCGTCAACAGGTTGTTGAGGGAAAGGGCAAGAGCCGTCAGGTAGGACATGGAAGTCCGGTTCTCCTTGGGCTGCGCTTCCTTTTCTTCCTCCTCGGAAACCGGCATCGTGTCGCCGATGATTTTACCGTCCAAAAGGTTAACGGTACGGGTTGCGTATTTGTCGGCAAGCTCCGGGTTATGCGTAACCATGATGACAAGCTTGGTCTTGGAGATTTCCTTTAAAAGCTCCATGATCTGAATGCTTGTCTCGGTATCAAGCGCTCCGGTCGGCTCGTCGGCAAGAAGAATGTCGGGGTTATTGACCATGGCGCGGGCGATGGCAACACGCTGCATCTGTCCGCCGGACATCTGATTCGGCTTTTTGTTCAACTGATCGCCGAGGCCGACTTTTTCAAGAACTTCCTTGGCGCGGCGCTTTCTTTCGGATTTGCCTACGCCGGAGAGCGTGAGAGCAAGCTCAACGTTCTTCAACACGGTCTGGTGCGGAATCAGGTTATAAGACTGAAATACAAAGCCGATGCTGTGGTTACGGTAAGCGTCCCAATCCTTTTGCGTGTATTCTTCGGTGGATCTTCCGTTGATGATGAGATCGCCGTCATTGTAACGGTCCAACCCGCCGATCAGGTTCAAAAGAGTTGTTTTACCGCAGCCCGAAGGGCCTAAAATCGCGACAAATTCACGGTCGCGAAAGGACAGGGAGATATCCTTTAATGCATGAACGATATCGTCACCTGCCAGATAATCCTTGGTAATGTTTTTGAGTTTAAGCATAAAGCTTTCTGTATCCTCTCTTTAAGTGTATAAGAAACCAGAATAAATTATAACAAAGCAGTCGCGCAAAGAAAAGTGAAATTCCTGTGAACTTATGAAAAAGAAAGGATTCTGCAAAAAAGATGCAGAATCCTGTGCAAATATTACATTATCTAAGGAAAATGCTACAGCTCAAGCTTGATTTCGCGGCCGTCGGGACCGAGTGCGCGGCAGGAGATGCCGGCGGATTTGAACATACGCTTCGCGGCAATGTTGGCTTTGGTGCCGTCGTATTTGTCACAATAATAGATGACTTCGGTGATGCCGGCCTGGATCAGAGCCTTGGTGCATTCGTTGCAGGGAAAAAGGGTCGTATAAACACGGGCACCTTTCATGTTCGTTCCGGTATAATTCAGAATGGCGTTCAACTCGGCATGGCATACATAGTAATACTTGGTCTCAAGCTCATCGCCCTCACGCTCCCAGGGATACTCATCGTCGGAGCAGCCCTTCGGCATGCCGTTATAACCGACCGAGAGGATGCGGTTGTCGGGGCTTACGATGCAGGCACCGACGCTCGTGTTCGGATCCTTGCTCCGGTAAGCGGAGAGTAGTGCAATTCCCATAAAATACTGGTCCCAGGACAGGTAATCTGTACGCTTCATTTTCGGTTTCCTCCGAAATCTATGATAAAAATATAGTAACAAAGAACGCGGAATTGTGCAATATCATAAAAAAAATATTAGGTGTTCCATTTTCCCGAAGCCTGTGATAATATGGTAAAGGCGTGAAAGACGGTTTTTATGCCGATAAGGAATGGAATATGCAGTAAAGGAAGGGAAGTCTCATGTACTCATTTGACGATGTCAGAAAAGCAGATCCGGAGCTGGCCGAAAGCATTACTTTAGAGCTTGGACGGCAGCGCGACAATATCGAACTGATTGCCTCGGAGAACCTTGTAAGCAAGGCCGTTATGGCGGCAATGGGAAGCGTTCTTACGAATAAATATGCGGAAGGTTATCCCGCACACCGTTACTACGGCGGATGCGAGTTCGTGGATATCGCCGAGAACCTTGCCATCGAAAGAGCTAAGAAGCTCTTCGGTTGCGAGTATGTAAACGTTCAGCCTCACTCCGGCGCACAGGCCAACATGGCAGTGCAGTTCGCGCTTTTGAAGCCCGGCGATACCGTAATGGGCATGAACCTTGCACACGGCGGACATCTGACACACGGAAGCCCGGTGAATTTCTCCGGCACCTACTTCAATATCGTTCCTTACGGCGTTAACGATAACGGTTTCATTGATTACGACGAGGTTCTTCGGATTGCAAAGGAGTGCCGTCCGAAGTTGATCATCGCCGGCGCAAGCGCTTACGCAAGAGCAATCGATTTCAAGCGTTTCCGTGAGATTGCGGATGAAGTCGGCGCTTACCTGATGGTTGACATGGCACACATCGCAGGCCTTGTAGCAGGCGGTTTCCATCAGAGCCCGATTCCGTATGCACATGTTACGACGACCACGACGCATAAGACGCTTCGCGGACCGAGAGGCGGCATGATTTTAAGCTCCGCCGAGTTTGCCGAGGAGCATAAGTTCAACAAGGCTGTATTCCCGGGAATCCAGGGTGGTCCTCTGATGCATGTCATCGCCGCTAAGGCTGTATGCTTCAAGGAAGCACTGGAGCCTTCGTTTAAGGATTATGCCGGCAATATCGTGAAGAATGCCAAGAAGCTTTGCGACGGCCTTATGGCACGCGGCTTTGATATCGTATCCGGCGGTACGGATAACCATCTGATGCTTGTGGATCTTCGCTCCAAGCATATTACCGGTAAGGAAGCGGAGAAGCTTCTTGACAGCGTGCATATCACCTGTAACAAGAACGCGATTCCGAACGATCCCGAGAAGCCGTTCGTTACGAGCGGAATCCGTCTCGGTACCGCAGCCGTTACAAGCCGCGGCATGAACGAGCAGGATATGGATCAGATTGCCGAAGCCATCTCGCTTGCCATTACCGGCACCGAGCAGGGCAAGGCACAGGCTGAAGCGATTGTTCGTTCCCTTACGAAGCGGTATCCGCTTTACGAGGATTAAGCAGTAATATTTCGTCAGGGGTATCCGGGGATACCCCTGTTTTATTAAGGAGAAGACATGGGGAAATATGTCTATATTGCGGAAAAACCGAGCGTGGCGAGGGAATTTGCCAAGGCTTTGAAGGAAGATTTCCGTAACGGCGACGGTTTCATGGAAAGCGCAAACAGCATTGTGACATGGTGCGTGGGGCATCTTGTGACGATGAGCTATCCTGAGGTCTATGATGCCGCTTTAAAGAGCTGGCGCCTCGATACGCTGCCGTTTCTTCCGAAGGAATACCGCTATGAGATTATAGAAAATGTTAAGAAGCAGTTTGAGACTGTCAAAAAGCTTTTAAACCGTGACGATGTCGAGCGAATCTATGTCTGCACCGACTCGGGACGGGAAGGGGAATACATTTACCGGCTCGTGGACCGCATGGCCGGCGTGCCGGATACAAAGGATAAAAGAAGAGTCTGGATTGACTCCCAGACCGAGGAAGAAGTGCTTCGCGGTATCCGGGAAGCAAAGCCTCTTTCTGCTTATGACGCGCTTTCGGACGCGGCGTATCTGCGCGCGAAAGAGGATTACCTGATGGGCATCAATTTCTCGCGTGTTCTGACTTTGAAATACGGCGGAACCGTGCAGAGTTATCTGAACGAGCAAAGACGCGGCGCCATTTCCGTCGGCCGCGTCATGACATGCGTTCTCGGCATGGTCGTTAGAAGGGAACGCGAGATCCGGGATTTCGTGAAGACGCCTTTCTACCGGATCGTCGGCACATTTTCCGTTGACGGAGGCATCATCGACGGCGAGTGGCGTGCCGTTCAGGGATCGAAGTATTTTGAGTCACCGCTTCTTTATAAGGAGAACGGCTTTAAGAAGAAAGAAGACGCCGAGCAGTGCGTTGCGATGATTAAAGAGGCTTCCGATCATGCAACCGTTACAAGCATCGAGAAGAAGACCGAGAAGAAAGCACCGCCGCTTCTTTTTAACCTTGCGGAGCTGCAGAACGAGTGCGCAAAGCGGTTTAAGATAAGCCCCGACCAGACGCTTGGCATTGTGCAGGAACTTTATGAAAAGAAGCTTGTGACTTACCCGAGAACCGATGCCAGAGTGCTTTCGACGGCGGTTGCGAAGGAGATTACGAAGAATCTCGGCGGAATTGCCAAACTTCCGGAGTATCTTGATTTCGTGAAAGAGATTAAGAATCTCGGAATCTATGCGAAGATTGCCGATAATAAGAAATATACCGACGATAAGAAGATTACGGACCATTATGCCATCATTCCGACCGGTCAGGGGCTTGAGGCACTCGGATCTTTAAATCCGACGGCACGAAACGTATATGACCGGATCGTCAGAAGATTTCTCGCGATATTCTATCCCGCTGCGGAATACCAGAAGATTGCGCTTACATTGGGAATCGGTTCGGAAAGCTTTTTCTCAAATCTGAAGATTCTCAGTAAACCCGGCTACCTCGTGCTTTACGAGGGCGAGGACAGTTCTGAAGAGAAGCCTGCCGCCAAGAAAGAGAATAAGGAAGAACAGGACGACAGCGCGGAGAATCAGAAGGAAGAGATTCTCGATGCCGGCATGTTCGAGAAGGTGAGCGCCTTGAAGAAGGGTTCCGAACTGCCGCTTACGGGCTGTGAGATCAAAGAGGGCGAAACAAAGCCGCCGAAACGGTACAATTCCGGTTCCCTGATTCTTACAATGGAGAATGCCGGACAGTTCATCGAGGATGAAGACCTGCGCGCGCAGATCAAAGGAAGCGGAATCGGAACAAGCGCGACGAGAGCCGAGATTCTGAACAAGCTATTCAAAATCGGCTATCTGAACCTTAACCGTAAGACGCAGATTGTAACGCCGATGAAGACCGGTGAAATGGTATACGAAATCGTGGAGGCATCCATCCGATCCCTTTTGAATGCAGAACTGACCGCAAGCTGGGAGAAGGGACTTACGGGTGTCGCCGAGGGAACGATTACCGAAGAAGAATACATGCAGAAACTTGAAAGCTTTGTGACAAAGTGGACGAACGGCGTCAAAGGCCTTTCGAACCAGCAGTACCTGATCGGGCGTTTCCGAAGCCTGGAGCCCTATTATCAGAAGGGCGCGAAATAGGATAGGAGTCTTTTATGAGTTTTGTGGAATTCTCACATGTGAAGAAGGTTTACCGGATGGGAGAGGTCAGCATTCAGGCGCTTTCCGATGTATCCTTTTCCGTTGAGCAGGGAGAAGTCTGTGTCATTGTCGGCGCTTCCGGCGCTGGCAAGACGACGATTCTGAACATTCTCGGCGGAATGGACGGACTTACCGAAGGCAAGGTCTGTTTGGACGGACAGGAGATTTCCGCATATAACAAAAAGCAGTTGACCGAATACCGGCGCCACGACATCGGATTTGTCTTTCAGTTTTATAACCTCGTGCAGAATCTGACCGCTTTGGAAAATGTGGAGTTGGCGTCTCAGATCTGCAAGGATTCGATGGACGCCGCCGAGGTTTTGAAGATGGTCGGGCTTTCGGAACGCGCCGGGAATTTCCCGGCCCAGTTATCGGGAGGTGAGCAGCAAAGAGTTGCGATTGCAAGAGCTATTGCCAAAAAGCCCAAGCTGCTTCTTTGCGACGAGCCCACCGGCGCACTTGATTACCAGACCGGCAAGCAGGTGCTTACGTATCTGCAGGATATGGCAAGAGAAACCGGCATGACCGTCATCATCATAACCCATAACCAGGCACTGACGGCCATGGCCGACCGCGTCATCGAAGTCGGCAGCGGCTCGATCAAATCCGAATACCGAAATGAGACGGTTGTACCGGTCTCTGCGATTGAGTGGTAAATATGAATCGTTGCATGAGAAAAACAACCTTTCGCGAAATCCGCGGAAGTCTCGGAAGATTTCTTGCAATCGCTGCAATCATCGCGCTCGGCGTCGGATTTTTCGCGGGTCTTAAGAATACGACCGAAGACATGATTGCGGAAACGGATTCGTTCCTTTCCGAACTTTCGTTTTACGATTTTCGCTTCGTTTCGACGGTCGGATTTACCGATGATGAGCTTGCCATGCTCAAAAATGAGGACAGCGTCGTCGGAGCTTATGCGGAATATCGTGCGGATGCAATCACGGAACCGCTTGACGGCAAGGGCGTCCCGGTTGTTACGGCTTTTCATTCGCTTTCCGATGAAGTAAACCGCGTGAAGCTTGTGAAAGGACGCATGCCGGAAGGACCCGGGGAGGTCCTGCTTGAAGCACGAAGCTTTCCCGAGGATGTGATCGGTAAGACGCTGAAACTGTCCGACATCAACGACGAATCGGTTCTTTCTCAGTTCCAAGAAAGAAGCTTTACGATTGTCGGAATCGCGCATTCTCCGTTATATCTGAATTACGAGCGCGGTACGACGCAGCTGCTTTCGGGCTCAGTGGATTTCTATGCCATGCTGCCCGCTGAGGCATACAACATGCCTGCCTATACGTCTTTATACTGCGTGACCGAAGGCGGCGGAACGATATACAGTAAGACCTATAACGACCGGATTGAAAAGCTTCGTCCGGCGATGGAGCAGTGCTTAAGCCGGATGTGCGAAAACCGCCTTGAAAAGCTTAAAAAGGATGCTTTTCCGGCATATCAGGAAGCTGTCAGGCAGGAATTTGAAAGCCGCGGAATGCAGGTGCCGGCAGATTTCGATTACGAAGCGAACATGCCCGAAATCTCTTATGAGAAGTTCCTTTTAGACCGGAATGCGAATGTCGGGTATGTCTGCTTTGAAAACGATGCCAATATCGTTAAGGGCATCGCAAGAGTGTTTCCGGTGTTCTTCATACTGGTTGCCGTTTTGGTTGTTATGACGACGATGAGCCGCATGGTCGAAGAGCAGCGCACACAGATGGGCGTACTGAAGGCACTCGGGTATTCCGGTTCGCAGATTGCCGTCAAATATGTGATTTATTCCGGCATTGCGGCGGTTTCCGGCTGTCTGATCGGTTTCTTCGGCGGATGTTATATATTCCCGACCGTAATCTGGAAGGTTTACCAGATCATGTACGGCTTTTCCACCGATCTGGTTTATGTTTTTAACCCGTGGCTCTTCGTATTTTCCTTTATTGTTTCGATACTCTGTACCGTCGGCGTGACGCTTCTCGGAATCGCAAAGGAACTTCGCTCCGCGCCTGCGGAACTCATCAGGCCTCGTGCACCGAAGAACGGAAAGCGCATCTTTTTGGAGCGCATCACGTTTTTCTGGAAGCATCTGCCGTTTTTACATAAGGTTTCCCTGCGAAACGTTGTCCGCTACCGGAAACGTTTCTTCATGATGGTTATCGGCATCGCAGGATGCACGGCCCTGCTGATTACCGGCCACGGAATCCGGGACTCGATCGTCACGGTTCCGAAAGCCCAGTATGAAGAAATCGAGCACTTTGATTACAAAATTCAGCTTGTACCCGGACAAAGCCGCGTCGGTTTTCTAAGCGAGGCAGACAATCTTTTAAATGACCGCATATTCGTGAGTTACGGAACGCTGATTCTGACCACCGATAAGATGACGAAATCCGCGAACTGCGTGGTTCCGGAGCATGCTTCGGAGATTACGAGGTTTGTGACATTTGCCGACGACCGCGGACGGGAGGTCGTGTTCCCGGACGACGGAAGCTGCATTTTGAGTGAAAAAATGGCAGGTCAGTTGGACGTTTCGGTCGGAGATATGATACAATGCAATAAGGAAGGCGGCGCGACCTTCTCGCTGAAGGTCTCCGGTATCTACCGAAACTATGTCAGCGACTTCATTTATATGAACCGGGACACGTATTCCGAATATGTGAAAGAGGATCCCGTTTTTGACTGCTGCTTTGCGACCGCGGAAACCGGGGATGACATTTATGAACTCGGAGGAAAGCTTCTTTCACTCCCGACGGTGCTTTCGGTAAATGTGAACCGTGAGTTTCGGGACCGGATCGAAAACATGCTGTCAAGCCTTGATTACATTGTCATTCTTGTCATTTTCTGCGCGGCGGCTTTGGCGTTCATCGTATTATACAACCTGACGAACATCAACATCACCGAGCGTCTGAGAGAGATTGCAACGATTAAGGTTCTCGGCTTTTACAGCCTCGAAACCGCCATGTATGTATTTCGGGAGAACTTCCTTCTGACTGCGGTCGGAGCTGTTTGCGGCATCCCGCTCGGCATCCTTCTGCACCGCTTCGTCATGTCGCAGATTCAGGTCGACCTTGTGTCATTTAACGTACATGTCGGAACGAAGAGCTTCATCGTAAGCCTGATTTATACATTTCTGTTTGCGGTCCTTGTGGATCTTGTGATGATCCGCAAACTTGAGAAGATTAATATGGCGGAGTCCATGAAGAGCATTGAATAAGCGAGAAATCGCGGAAAGAGGACATTATGGAGAAATACTACCGCAGTTACATTACCGTCGATCTTGCGGCCATGCGTCATAATCTGACGGAGGCAAAGGCGCGAATCGGCGGCAAAAAGCTTTTGGTCGTCGTGAAGACGGATGCATACGGACACGGTGCCGTTGCCGTCAGCCGCGCGGCGGAAGACATTGCGGATTATTTTGCGGTCGCATGCCTGAGTGAGGCAGTGGAGCTTCGGGAGGCAGGCATCCGCAAGCCGATTCTGATTCTCGGATATACCTCTCCGAAGGAATACGGTGAGCTGCTTGCGCAGGGCATCATCCCGACGATCTATACGCTTGATGCCGCAAAGAAGCTTTCGGAGATTGCCATCTTACTCGGTACAAAGGCGAAGATTCATATTGCCGTTGATACCGGAATGGGCCGAATCGGTTTTCAGCCGACCGAGGAGAGCGCCGACACGGTTGCCGAGATAGCCGCTCTTCCGGGCATCGAAACCGAGGGGATTTTTACACATTTTTCAAAGGCCGATGAGGCTGACAAATGCTATACCGAGGCGCAGATTGCTCACTTTGATGCTTTTTACGATATGCTTTTAAAACGCGGAGTGAAGATTCCGATCAGACACTGCTATAACAGCGCTGCCATCATGGATCTTGCCGAGACGAAATACGAGATGGTCAGAAGCGGCATCATCACATACGGACTGCTTCCTTCCTCTGAGGTAATCGGAGAAGGCATGCATCTGAAACCCGTGATGGAGTGGAAGGCGCACGTCATTCATGTGAAAACGCTTCCGAAGGGCTGTAAGATCAGCTACGGCGGCACTTATACGACCGACCGGGAGCAGAAGATTGCTACGGTTTCGGTCGGCTACGGAGACGGTTATCCGCGTTCGCTTTCCGGAAAGGGAAGCGTCCTGATTCACGGTAAGCCGGCCCCGATTCTCGGACGTGTCTGCATGGACCAGATGATGGTCGATGTGACCGACATTCCCGATGTGATGCCCGAAGACATTGTCACGCTTTTCGGCAGGGACGGAGAGGCTTTTCTTTCCGCCGAAGAGGTCGCAAAAGTGTCCGGCAGGTTCAATTATGAGCTTGTCTGTGACATCTCGATGCGCGTGAGCAAGATATACCGGTAAGCACAAATCTGTTGACATTTCCCGCCGTTGCCCCTATAATATGACAATGGTGTATTACTGTGCCCTTTTAGGCATAATCCGTTATACGCGGAAAGAGGAC
>CADBTG010000089.1 GCA_902797475.1 uncultured Lachnospiraceae bacterium
ATGAGGTTGCATTATTTCAATGAAAGTTATCGCAAGAATACAGAATGCATTTGATGAGAAGTTCGGGGTGCCGCGGCAGAGCGGACTGGCGGAGGAAGTGATTTCCACCGTCGTGTTCGAGAAAGAATTCCGGGTAGCGGAAGCGCTGCGGGGGATCGAAGCGTTCTCTCATCTGTGGCTGATCTGGGCCTTTGACCGGGCGGAGCGGGACACATGGTCGCCGACCGTCCGGCCGCCGAGGCTCGGAGGAAACAAACGGGTGGGCGTTTTTGCCACCCGGTCTCCCTTCCGGCCGAACGCCATCGGGCTGAGCTGCGTTAAGCTGGTCGGGGTTGAGAAAACTGCGGACGGAACGGTGCTGAGGGTTGCCGGGGCGGACCTGGTGAACGGAACGCCGATTTACGACATCAAGCCGTATCTGCCTTATGCGGACTGCAGGCCGGACGCTGTCGGCGGTTTTTCGGACCGCTTCAGTTCCTACCGGCTTCCGGTTTTATTGACGGACGAGGCGAAAGCACAGGCCGCCGCATTGGGAATCGGGGAAGAGAAGCTTGCCGAGCTTACGGAGGTGCTGTCGCTTGATCCGAGGCCTGCTTACCAAAACGATCCGGAGAGGCTTTACGGAATGTCCTTTGATGCCTTTGAGGTCGGATTCTTCGTGACCGAAGAGGGGATTAAGGTTTCGAACATCCGTCCGCGCTCCGTCTGAAGAGATGTCTGCTGCTCGCGAATCTCTCTTGCTTCATTTCGAAAGGCGGTAGGCGTCGTTCCGAGCCGTTCGCGGAACTGACGGTTGAAGTTGCTCAGGTTGTCGAAGCCGCTGGTAAATGCGATCTCGGCGACGGTCATGTCCGTCGAAAGCAGCAGAATCGTACATTGGTGCAGCCGGTACTGTAGAAGATAGGACACCGGCGAGACATGAAAACAGTCGCGAAACAGCGCGCTGAAGCGGCTGATGCTCAGATTGACCTGCGCGGCAATGTCGGAAATCGTAATCGGAAAACGGTAGTTTTCGCAGATGTAATTGACAGCGGGCTCAAGTCTTGCATAAGCGCGCGCCGGGGCAGCTTCGGCATCGGCGTGCAGAAACAGTTCCGACCAGATTTCATTCAGAATGCCTCTTACGGCAAGGTCGGAACGGCTGTAGGGCAGCGTGCAGTAGGGATGGGTGCTTCGTAAAAGGCTCAGGATATGCCTCTGCCATTCGGTCTTTTGTGTCAGATGCGATTCAAAACGCACGGTCCCGCGAAGCACGGGCGCAAGATAATCCTCATATAAGGACGGTTCCCGCCCCGGGGCAATGATGTCCGGACGGAATACAAGCGCGAGAAGATGGCAGGTATCCGATTCTGCCTTATAACAAGCGTGTAGCGCATACGGTTCGATGTAAGCGGCCTCGCCTTCCTTCATATGGAAGGTGCGGTCGTTTATTCTTACATACACATCGCCTTCAAGAGCCATCAGAAGCTCGGCTTCCTCGTGCCAGTGAAGATAAAGCATCAGAAGTCCTTCTGCCACGGCGACGGTATCGTGGACGGCAAAAGGATAGCGGCTGTTTCCGTGCGCAACGGTGTCTTTTAATTGTACGGGAAGGTCCATAATCTGCTCCTTTATGCATTATATAGTAAGATTGTATCATATTTGCGCAAGATAGCAATAGAAAAAGTGCATATTACGATAATATAATACGACCATAGCAATCAACAGTGTTGTGTGTTTTTCCCCTCGCATAATATAAAGACATGATAAGGCCTTCGGAACATCCCACCGAAGGCTTTATCATGTTATAGGGAAAAAAGGCGGGCAGACATTTGTCTGCCCGCAATCTGTATGGAGGTTGATCCTGACGTGTTCGTCCGGATTAGCTTACCTTGCGGCTCTCTGCCTTGCGGCTCGGAGCGGGGTTACTGTTTCCGTCAAGCTCTTCGACGGATTCGATGCTGCCGTCGCGTACCCTTACGAGCTTGGTGCCGTAAAGGGCGGCTTCTTCGGAGTGCGTAACCTGCACGATGGTTTTATGGTATTTACGGTTGATCTGACGGAAGAGGTCCATGATCTTCATGCCGGTCTTCGAATCCAGATTACCGATGGGCTCGTCAAGGAAGATGATTTCCGGATCGAAGACGAGTGCTCTTGCGATGGCCACGCGCTGCTGCGGACCGCCGGAGAGCTCGCGGGGCGTCAGCTTTCTTTTGTCGCTCATCTCAATCAGTTCCAAGACCTCGTCGATGCGCTTTTTGTAAGAGGAGCGCTTCTTGCCGGCAATCATCAGCGGAAGAGCGATATTGTCCTCGACATTCAGATTCGGAACGAGATTGTAAAACTGGAACACAAAGCCGATCTTATCGCTTCGCATGTCGCAGAGATCCTTTTCCTTTAACGTGCTCAAATCGACGCCGTTTAAGCTGACGCTTCCCGAGGTGGGCCTGTCAAGCCCGCCGAGAAGGTATAACAGCGTGGATTTGCCGCAGCCCGAAGGCCCCATGATCGAGACAAACTCGCCTTCCTCTACATTCAGATTGATGTTCTTCAAAACATGGGCAGTCTCTCTGCCGTTTACAAACGATTTATTCAGGTCCTTGATGGTAATAGCATTCATGGTATTTTCCTCCGTGGATTCACTTAATTATTCATATTTGAGTTCGGTTACAACGCTTAAGTTCCGGGAACGGCGCATCGTCGAAAGTGAAGCAATGAATACGATTCCGACAAATGCGACGAGAAATGCGGGTGTTCCCTTCCAGTCATAGAGAATGTCGAACGGGGTGCCGATGTAGTAGAGCATTCCGGTCACCAGGCGGTTCGTTAACAGGGTGAAGGGAACGGCGATGATAACGGCAATCAATACGCAGAGAAGGCTTTCCGAAAGAACCAGTTTCTTTCTTCCGCCGCCGTTCATGCCGACCGATGCCATCATGGCGAACTCTTTGCGCCGCTGGTTGAAGCTGATGACGATGTTGTTGAAGATTCCGATGGCCGAGATCGCAATGGCCAGATAGGAGAAGATTGAAATCAGATTCACGATCATCGCGTTCTGGTCCACATTTTCCTGCATTCTGGTATCCCGGTCGCTGTAGGTGGCGCCGTACCTTGTGAACAGAGCCTTGAAGGAAGCCTCGGCAGCGGCCTTGTCGCCGGTAATCTTAAACGAGAATCCTTCTGCCTCGCTGTCGTGGTACACGTCGGCGTAATCGGAGCGGCGGAACAGGATGAATTTGCCGGAGTTCAGAAGCTTACCGTCTGCAATGCAGGCTACACGCCACTCGTGATTGATTCCGTTCACGGAAAGGTTCAGCGTGTCATTTTCCTTAAGCCCCATGTCCCTTGCAAGCGCTGTCGTCACGAGAATCGTATCATCCGATGCGTTTGAGAAGTCGAGGTACGAATCGCGGTACCTGTCCTCCGTGAGGTGCATGTACCGGTTGTATTTCGCGTAAGGCTCCGGTTCAATGACCGTCGTGAGAATCTGCGTTCCGTCGTGCTCCGCGACGCGGAAGGCCTGCGGGTTTACGGTACTCTGATCCACATAGGGATTCGACTGCAGTTCCTTAAGAATCCGGTCGTAAGAGCTTTCGTCCTGATCGGACGGGAGGATGTTATCGACTTCGAAGTCGTAATCGAGTTCCTCATAGGCTTCAATGACAACCTTGGTCATCGTGCGGCCGGTGGAAGAGCAGCTCAGAATTCCGTTCAGGGCGATGATCAACAGCACGACGTTACTGATCAGAAGCCTTGAGGTGCGGATGTTGTTGCAGGCAAGCCACATCGTCGTGTTGCCGCGGAAAATCTTACAAAAGAAGGTCATCAGTGCCTTAATAAGGGCCGGTGCCGCCATGATGATGCCGATATAGCAGGCGGATGCGGCGACGATGCTTAACGGGGAAATCCTGCCGTCAAGAAGCAGATTGATGACAATCGAAGCCGTGAACAGGACAATGCCGATAACGGTGCGAAGGATATGCCGGCGGTGCGTGTTCTCCACGCGGTTTAAGATGACGTCCTTCGTCTCAAAACCCGCAATCCGGCGAACCGGAAGCCATGCCGCCACAACCGAGATTACGATGGCAAATACGATGCCGAACAGAACGTGCAGCCAGTTAATCCGGAAGGGAAGATAAATGCCGTATTCCCGAAGAGGGGAAACGAGCCGGTTTACCAGGAACAGAATTCCTTCGCCGAGGGCGCTTCCGAGGATGCCGGCCAAAAGCGCGTAGCACGCACTCTCTAAAAGAACGATGAATCTGAGCTGCCGCTTTGTCGAGCCCTGGCTTAAGAAGGTTCCGAATACCGGAATCCGTTCGCTGATAATCATTTTGAAAACGCCGCTGATGATCAGAATGCTTACGATGATGACGATTCCGAGCATCAGACCGACGGAGAAGATAAGAGAGGAAATATCGCCGATGAACAGGCTGTTGGTACGGTCGACGGCCTTTACCGCGTTGTTGTTATCATTGAAACGCTCTACGGCGTCCTTAATCTGATCTGCGGTTGCCGCCTTGCCGGCTTTGCCGGTATCGACCTTTGCATACATGACGTTGCAGGCGTCGGGAGAGCCCGCTTTTTCATTCATGAAGCGGTACGAGACGATGGCTCCGAAGGATTCTTTGCTGTCGGCGTAGAGAAGACCGTCGTTTACGGCAATGCCTTTCACCGTGAAGGTAACCGGTTCGCCGTACAGATTCAGGGTAAGCTCGCTGCCGACCGTAAGATTTCTTTCCTTTGCCGTACGCTCGGAGACGATGCATGCGGGAGTCCCGTCGTCGGCCCACTGCCCGCTTTTCAGTACCCCGCCGAAGGACTTCTGTCCGTGCAGCGTTACATAATAAAGTTTATCGTCTTCCGAGATAACGCCGGTTCCGGTAATTTCGCCCTGCAGATCCGTGAGGCCCTCTGCATCGAAATCCTTTTCCGTGAACCAGCTGCCCTCAACCGAACGGAGAGCAACTTCGCGTCCTTCCGTCGCCCGTCTTGCAGGCTCCGTGAAACTGTCTTTGATGGTGTCCATCATGCCTATGCATGCAACCAGCAGTCCCGCGCTGATTGCGACCGAGAGAATGACGAGGATCAGACGCCCCTTTTTCTCTGCCATGTTTTTTCGGATATACCGTAACAGAATACCCAATTGAATCAACCTCCTTGCGTGTTACGTTTTGTATTTGACTGGCGTCAGTATACCTTTTGAGTCTTAAATGATATTTGAGTGAAGATTAAAATCAGATTAAGATTTGCTATTGCGGGAATAATTTAATTTGGGTAAAATGAAAGGAGCAATACATAAAGAGGTGAAACGCATGGAATCCATGAACAAACGTTTTGCGATAAAGGATGCTTTCTTCTCACCGCTTGAGGAGAAGATCCGTACCGTCGTGCTTCCGTATCAGGAGGCTGTATTAAAGGATGAAGTCGAAGGCGTCGCGAAGAGCCATGCCGTTGAGAATTTCCGCGCCGCTGCCGAAGTGCTTAAAAAAGGAAAATGTGACACAGAATTCTACGGAATGGTCTTTCAGGACAGCGACGTTGCCAAGTGGCTCGAGGCCGCCGCATATTCACTGCAGCTGACACCGGATGCCGAACTGGAGGAGCATTGCGACCGGATGATTGCCATCGTGGCCGCGGCACAGCACGAGGACGGGTATCTCAATACCTATTTCACGGTAAAGGAACCCGGACGGCGTTGGACCGATCTTTCGGAGTGTCATGAGATTTACTGCGCGGGACATATGATCGAGGCTGCTGTCGCGTATGCCGATGCAACCGGCAAGACGAAGCTTCTCGATGTCATGTGCCGCTTTGCCGACCACATTTACAACCATTTCATAACAGAAGGCAATCCGGGCTTCCCGGGGCACGAGGAGATTGAGCTTGCCCTCCTTCGTTTGTACCGTAAGACCGGGGAGGAGAGATACAAAGAGCTTTCCGCTCATTTTCTTAACGCGCGCGGGGACGCGGGCGCGTATTTTCAGAAAGAAAGCAGGGAACGCGGCTGGTATTTGTGGGGCAAGGATCCCGCAGCGCCCGAGTATAACCAGACGCACCTTCCCGTAAGAGAGCAGAAGGATGCCGTCGGGCACGCGGTAAGAGCGGTATACCTTTATACCGGCATGGCGGATCTTGCTGCGGAAACCGGCGACGAATCATTGAAGCAGGCCTGCAGGAACCTGTATGAAAGCATTACAAGAAAGAGAATGTATCTGACCGGCGGTATCGGATCAGCCTATGAAGGTGAGGCTTTCACCGAGGATTACCATCTTCCGAACGAATCGGCCTATGCCGAGACATGTGCGGCAGTCGGGTTCTGTTTCTTCTTAAGACAGATGTTAAGACTCGAAAAGAAGGGCGAGTATGCCGATACGATGGAGCGTGCGCTTTATAACGGCGTTCTCGGCGGCATGCAGCTTGACGGAAAGCGGTTCTTCTATGTGAATCCTTTGGAGGCGATTCCCGGCGTGAGCGGTGTTGCGGCACCGTTAAAACATGCTTTGCCGGAGCGTCCGGGCTGGTTTGCCTGTGCCTGCTGCCCGCCGAATGTGGCGAGACTGATCGGGTCTGTTGCGGAGTATGCCTACAGCGTCGAGGACGGCGCTTTGTACCAGCATCTGTACCTCGGCGGCACGATTGACATGGAGCAGGAGTTCGGCGGGAAGATTACCGTAGAGTGCGATTACCCGAAAACCGGGCATATATTGTACACATTTTCCCCGACCACGGAGAAGGTGATGGATGTCCGGCTTGCGATCCGGATTCCTTCCTATGCGAAGAAGACGACGATCCTGCGAAACGGCTCGCCTTATGTGCCGAATCTGGACGACGGTTATGCATATATCGAAGGCAAATTCCGTGCGGGCGACACCCTGATCCTGGACATCGACATGAGCGCGAGAAGAGTGTATGCGAATCAGCATGTGGCTGCGGATACCGGTAAGATTGCATTCCTCAGGGGACCGCTTGTTTACTGCGCGGAGGGAACGGACAATGACGGCGACGTGCTCGGTCTTCGCGTCAGCAGAACCGCGCCGATCCGCGAAATCGAGGGCGGGGCGCCGGACGGCATGCCGATGCTTACGGTTTCCGGAAGCCGGATTACGACCGGAGAGGAGCTGTACTCTTTTGACGCGCCCGAGAAAGAGCCCGTATCGCTTCGCCTGATTCCTTACTATACATGGGGAAACAGGGGGCTTTCGGAGATGCGTGTCTGGATTCCGAAGGAGTAACCGTAAGCCCGGTTTACCCGATGGCGAATATGACGATTTTCGGCGAAAAAGAAAAGCTTTTTTCGGATGAATTTTCCTCTTGCATTTTGATGCCCTCCTGTGATATATTAAATCAGGTCTTGAAAAGGCCCTGCATTTACGGAGGAAACACACATGAATTTCATGACTTCGCAAAACTGCATAGGGGAACTGAACAAAGTACATAAGAGTATTATTTTCTTTTTGACGGAATAGTTATCTATTCCGTCTTTTTCTTTGTTAAGACCGAACACACACATACGGAAATAATTGATGGAGGAAATATATTATGCCTAAGAGAGAAGACATCCACAAAGTACTGATCATCGGCTCCGGCCCGATCATCATCGGCCAGGCCTGCGAGTTCGACTACTCCGGCACTCAGGCCTGCAAGGCCCTTAAGAAGCTCGGATACGAGATCGTCCTCGTAAACTCGAACCCTGCAACCATCATGACCGACCCCGAGACGGCGGACATCACCTACATTGAGCCCCTCAATGTTGAGCGTCTCGAGCAGATCATCGCGAAGGAGCGTCCGGATGCCCTTCTGCCGAACCTCGGCGGACAGTCCGGCCTGAACCTTTCGAGTGAGCTTTACAAGGCGGGTGTTTTAGACAAATACAACGTAAAGGTCATCGGTGTACAGGTGGATGCCATCGAGCGCGGTGAGGACCGTATCGAGTTCAAAAACACGATGAACGAGCTCGGCATCGAGATGGCCAGAAGTGAAGTATCCTACAGTGTTGAGGAAGCGCTTGAGATTGCCGACAGACTCGGATATCCGGTTGTACTCCGTCCTGCCTACACGATGGGCGGTGCCGGCGGCGGTCTTGTATATAACAAAGAAGAGCTGAAGACGGTCTGCGCAAGAGGCCTTCAGGCAAGCCTTGTCGGACAGGTTCTGGTTGAGGAATCCGTTCTCGGCTGGGAAGAGCTTGAGCTTGAGGTTGTCCGCGACTGCGAAGGCAACATGATCACCGTATGCTTCATCGAGAACATCGACCCGATGGGCGTTCATACAGGCGACTCCTTCTGCGCGGCTCCGATGCTGACGATTTCGAAGGAAGTTCAGAGACGCTTGCAGGAGCAGGCTTATAAGATTGTAGAC
>CADBTG010000090.1 GCA_902797475.1 uncultured Lachnospiraceae bacterium
AAGCCAGATTCGTTCCTACGTCCTGCAGCCTTATACGATGGTAAAGGACACACGGACCGGCGTGGAAGTCGGCAACGCGCAGAGCGTTTTGGACGGCAACCTCGATCCGTTCATCAACGGATATCTGAAGTGGTTTGCGACAGGAGCCGGCAAGGAAGCCGAACAGTGAGCTGTGGCATTTGTCAGGATGGTCCGTGAAGGACGCATTTCATAAGCCTCGGTGCGCCTCTGAGAGCACGAAGGGCTCCGTGTACCTAGGACAGAGCAGGAAAGGACAGATATGGGAGAGTTTCGTTTGCATGCGCCGTATACACCGACCGGTGACCAGCCGGAGGCCATTGCAAAGCTTGTGGAAGGCTTTCGGGAAGGAAATCAGTTTGAGACCCTTTTGGGCGTAACCGGTTCCGGAAAGACGTTCACGATGGCCAACATCATTCAGCAGCTGCAGCGGCCGACCCTGATCATCTCCCATAACAAGACGCTTGCGGCGCAGCTTTACGGAGAATTCAAGGAATTCTTCCCTGAGAACGCCGTCGAGTATTTCGTCAGTTATTACGATTATTATCAGCCCGAGGCATACGTTCCTTCTTCGGATACGTACATCGAAAAGGATGCGGATGTCAACCTTGAGATTGACCGGTTAAGACACTCCGCAACGGCGGCGCTTACCGAACGGCGGGACGTCATTGTAGTTGCTTCGGTATCCTGCATTTACGGACTCGGCAGCCCGATTGATTACCAGAACATGACGCTTTCCCTGCGTCCCGGAATGAAGCGTGACCGGGATGAAGTGCTGCTTCGGCTGATTGAGATGCAGTACGTCAGAAGCGACCTCGATTTTCGCCGCGGAACATTCCGCGTGCGGGGTGATGTTGTGGAAATCTATCCGATTGCGAGTGCCGAGGGAGAGGCATACCGTGTGGAATTTTTCGGAGACGAGATTGACCGGATTCAGTCGATTGACGCACTGAAGGGAACGGCCAAGTCCGAACTCAAGCATATGGTCGTATTTCCCGCGTCCCATTATGTGGTGAATCAGGAACATCGCGAGCAGGCGCTTAAGAACATCGAGGCCGAGCTTGCGGAGCGCGTTGACTATTTCCAACGCGAAGAGAAATACATCGAAGCGCAGCGGATTAACGAGCGGACGAGATACGATCTCGAGATGCTTAGAGAGACCGGTTTCTGCTCCGGCATCGAGAACTATTCGATGCATCTTGCGGGGCTTACGCCGGCGGATTCGCCGAATACACTGATGGATTATTTCCCGGAGGATTACCTGATCATCGTGGACGAGTCCCACATCACGATTCCGCAGGTAAGAGGCATGTACAACGGTGACCAGGCGAGAAAGTCTACACTTGTAGAATACGGATTTCGCTTGCCTTCTGCCAAATGCAACCGCCCCCTTTCCTTCTCCGAATTCGAGGGAAAGATCAACCAGATGCTTTTCGTTTCGGCAACGCCCGATGAGTATGAAGAGGAGCACGAGCTGCTTCGCGCGGAGCAGGTCATCCGTCCGACCGGGCTTTTGGATCCGGAGGTAACCGTCCGTCCCGTGGAAACGCAGATTGACGATCTCGTCGGCGAGGTCCGCAAGGAGACCGCCCGCGGGAATAAGGTGCTCGTGACGACGCTCACGAAGCGCATGGCGGAAGAACTGACCGATTACATGAAGGACATCGGCATCCGCGTACGTTATCTGCATTCCGACATCGACACGCTGGAACGCGGCGAAATCATCCGGGACATGCGCATGGACAAATTCGACGTCCTCGTCGGCATTAACCTTCTCCGGGAAGGTCTGGATATCCCCGAGATCGGTCTGGTAGCAATCCTCGATGCCGATAAGGAAGGCTTCCTTCGTTCGAAGACATCGCTTGTACAGACGATCGGCCGTGCCGCGCGTAACGTGGACGGTCACGTCATCATGTACGCCGATACGATGACCGAATCGATGCGGTACGCAATTGACGAAACAAACCGGCGCCGCAAGGTACAGGCCGCTTACAATGAGGCACACGGCATCACGCCGCAGTCCATCCGCAAGGAGGTCCGTGACCTGATCAGCATTTCGAAGAAGGCAGACCGGATTACGAATCACCTTGAGAAGGATTATGAATCGATGAGCGAACGCGAGCTGGATGCCCTGATCGCGAAGCTTGTCAAGAAGATGCATACGGCAGCCGCCGAGCTTGATTTCGAGCGCGCCGCCGAACTCCGTGACGAAATTGCGGAGATAAGAAAACACCGAAACGAATAGAAGCATGGACGATAAGAAGAAATACATCCGCGTTCGCGGAGCGAACGAGAACAATCTGAAGAACCTTGACGTGAACATCCCGAGAGACCAGCTGGTCGTGCTGACCGGCTTATCCGGTTCCGGAAAGAGCTCGCTCGCATTTGACACAATCTACGCGGAGGGGCAGAGACGTTACATGGAGTCTCTGTCGAGCTACGCCCGCATGTTTCTCGGACAGATGGAAAAGCCGGACGTCGAGAGCATCGAAGGGCTTCCCCCCGCCATTTCCATTGACCAGAAGTCGACGAACCGTAACCCCAGATCGACCGTCGGAACCGTGACGGAAATCTATGATTACTTTCGTCTTCTGTACGCCCGCATAGGCACGCCGCACTGTCCGAATTGCGGAACCGAGATTGCCAAACAGACCGTAGACCAGATGTGCGACGCGGTCGAAGCCCTTCCCGAGGGCACGAAAATCATTGTTCTGGCACCGGTTGTCCGCGGCAGGAAGGGTGAGCATCAGAAGATTCTCGATGCAGCCCGCAGAAGCGGTTATGTGCGCGCCAATGTGGACGGCAACATGTATGAGCTCTCCGAGGAGATCAAACTCGACAAGAACATCAAGCACAACATCGAGATTGTCATCGACCGTCTCGTTGTCCGCGCCGGAATGGAGAAAAGACTTTCCGACTCGCTTGAAAACGCGCTTCGTCTTTCCGAGGGACTCGTATATGTCGATACGGCCGAAGGAGAGCGGCTTCGCTTCTCCGAAAGCTTTGCGTGCCCGGAATGCGGCACGACGGTAGATGAGGTCGAACCCCGCACATTTTCCTTCAACAATCCTTTCGGAGCATGTCCCGCTTGCCACGGAATCGGAATGACGATGGAATTTTCCGAGGCCGGACTGATTCCCGACACCTCATTAAGCCTCAGCCAGGGCTGCATCGCGGTACCCGGCTGGAATTCCGCGACCGACCCGGGAAGCTTTTCCAACTGCCTGCTTGTCGGAATGGCCAAGGAATACGGCTTCTCGCTTGATACGCCGTATGAGCAGCTGCCCGACCGGATCCGCCAGATCATCCTGTACGGCACGAACGGCCACAAGGTCACGATGCAGTACAAGAGCCAGCGCGGACAGGGCACCTATCAGGTCGAGTTTGAAGGGCTTTTGGAAAATGTGAGACGGCGTTACCGCGAATGCGCATCCGAAACGATGCGACGCGAGTACGAGTCCTACATGGAAATCAAGCCCTGTACGGAATGTAACGGGAAGCGGCTTCGAAAAGAAGCGCTTGCGGTTACGGTCGGAGAGCAGAACATCCATGAGGTGTGTAACCTGCCGATTCGGGAGCTCAGGGATTTTCTTACGAATCTCAAGCTGACGCCGATGAAGCAGCAGATCGGAGAACTGATTCTTCGCGAGATTAAAGCGAGAGTCGGCTTTCTGTGCGATGTCGGGCTTGATTACCTGACACTTTCCAGAGCGACCGCATCCCTTTCGGGAGGGGAGGCGCAGCGAATCCGGCTTGCGACGCAGATCGGTTCCGGACTCGTCGGAGTCGCATACATCCTGGATGAGCCGAGCATCGGACTGCACCAGAGGGACAACGACAAGCTGTTAAAGTCGCTTAAGGGGCTTCGCGACCTCGGAAACTCGCTCCTTGTTGTCGAGCACGACGAGGATACGATGCTTGCGGCAGACTGGATTGTGGATATCGGACCGGGCGCCGGACAGCACGGCGGAAAGCTTGTTGCGGAAGGAACGGCAGCCGATATCATGGCCTGTAAGGACAGCATTACGGGCGATTATCTTGCGGGGCGGCGCTTCATTCCCACCCCGTCCGAGCGGAAGACTCCGACCGGATGGATTACCGTAAAGGGCGCCAGAGAGCATAACCTGAAGAACATCGACGTCGACATTCCGTTAGGGGTATTCACCTGCGTGACAGGCGTGTCGGGTTCCGGGAAGAGCTCACTTGTCAATGAGATTCTGTACAAGTCTCTCGCAAGAAAACTGAACCGCGCGCGGATTGCGATGCCGGGGGATCACGATGAGATCATCGGAACGGAACAGCTTGACAAAGTCATCAACATCGACCAGTCCCCAATCGGCAAGACCCCGAGAAGCAATCCGGCCACCTATACGGGAGTATTCGACATGATCCGTGATCTGTTCGCCAATACGACCGAGGCCAAGGTGCGCGGATTCAACAAGGGCCGCTTCAGTTTCAATGTAAAAGGCGGCCGCTGCGAAGCCTGTAAGGGTGACGGCATCATCAAAATCGAGATGAACTTCCTGCCGGACGTATATGTGCCGTGTGAGGTGTGCGGCGGAAAGCGTTACAACCGCGAAACGCTTGAGGCAACCTACAAAGGGAAGAACATCTATGAGGTGCTCGACATGACGGTGGAGGAAGCCGTGCCATTTTTCTCGAGCATCCCTTCGATCCGCAGTAAGATCGAAACACTGAACGAAGTGGGATTGTCATATCTGAAGCTCGGACATCCCTCGACCTCCCTTTCGGGCGGCGAAGCACAGCGCGTGAAGCTGGCAACAGAGCTCAGTAAGCGAAGCACCGGAAAAACGGTGTACATTCTGGATGAGCCGACCACGGGACTGCATTTTGCGGACGTGGAAAAGCTGATTCGGATCCTCAGGAGATTTGCCGAAGAAGGAAATACGGTTATCGTAATCGAGCATAATCTCGACGTGATTAAGACGGCGGATTATATCATCGATCTCGGACCGGAAGGCGGAGACGGCGGCGGGACCGTCATCGCGAAGGGAACTCCGGAGGAAGTCATGAAATGCAAGGAGTCCTATACCGGACAGTATCTGAAGCTTCAGATGAAACGGGACCGGGACAGACAGAAGGTCAGGTAAAGCAGAGATGGGCAGTCATTTTTTCGCGATGATATCGCGCATGAAGTATATTGAGCGCTGGGCTCTGATGAGAAACTCCGAAAAGGAGAACATCTCCGAGCACTCCCTTGAGGTCGCCATGATTGCGCACGCGCTTGCGGTTCTCGGAAATCGCAGGCTCGGCAGGTCTTATGACGCCGACCGTGCAGCGCTCATCGGAATCTATCACGATGCCAATGAGATTATTACCGGTGACATGCCCACCCCTGTCAAATACTACAGTAACGAGATGCAGACACTGTTCCACGGGATTGAAGACAGAGCTGCCGAATCGCTGATCCGGCTGCTTCCCGAGGACATGCGGGATGTGTATGAGGAAATATTCTTCCCCGCAGGCGATGACGAGCCTTTGAAGAGGCTCGTGAAGGCGGCTGATAAGATTTCCGCCCTGATTAAATGCATCGAAGAAAGCAAAGCGGGCAACCGTGAGTTCGACCATGCCAGAACAACCATAGAGGCATCCATCGAGCGCATGGACGTGCCCGAAGCCAACCTGTTTCTGTCGGAATTTCTCCCGTCCTACGAGAAGACTTTGGACGAGATCAGCCGATAGGCATGCATTTCATGTTTCAAGGGAACCGCGCGTTAGCGTGAGGCGCGGCTCCATCCAGCAATAAACGGAGGAAACATGACGCAAATATGAAAAGACTTTTTTATGTAGACTTTGAAAATGTCAGCTCGGCGGGCCTGAACGGCGTGCTCAGGCTGACCGGCAACGATGAGGTTAAGATTTTCCTCGGACCGAAGTGCTCGAAGATGTCGCTCATCGAAGCCGAATCCGTGTTGCACTGCGATGCCACGGTCGAACTGATCAAGAACGATCAGATCGGAAAGAATGCCCTGGATTTCATCATCATGGTCCATCTCGGGTATGATATCGCAAAACGGGAGGCAGACAGCTTCTTCATCATTTCCAATGACAAAGGTTATGATCCCGCCATTCACGAGATGCAGAGCCGCACCGGGGCTGTGGTGGAGCGCTATTCCGACATCGCGCAGGTCCTCGCACGAAAGGAAGAGAAGACGGGATGGTTTTCTTTCCTTTTCCGCAAGAAGACACCTGTTGTGGAAAATACGACGGAGCATGAATTCGTCAACAAAAGAGGCAAAACAGGAAGCCGTTACGGGAACTCGTCGAGCCGCGGCAACGCGAACCGCTCCGGCGGTCAGACGAACCGAAACGGCGGGAAGAGTTATTCTCAGGGTAACAGAAACAATACCCAAAGAACCGACAGCCGCAACGCGCAGAAGCCTGCGCAGGCAAGAAACGATGTGCGGAATCCGCAGGCCGGAAAGACCCGGCAGAACGTGGTTCACACAGAAGCTAAGGTCGCAGTGAAGACACCGGAGAAGCCGAAGGTTGAGCAGGCTGCACGCACGGAAGTGCAGAAGCCGGTTGAGACCGTTAAGCAGACCGTAACCCGCAGAACCGTTGCCCAGACGGAACCGAAGAAGCCGGCAGTGCTTTCCGGGACCGCAGCGGACGACAGCTATCTTGACAACCTCAGCATAGCAGACCTTCGGGCGCAGCTCGGAGGAAGAACCAATAAGCCGGAGCCCGCAAAGCAAAAGCCCGCGCCGGTTAAACCCGAAAGGAAGAAAGAGCCTGCCGTCATGTCCGATGCGGAGAAGGATCTTGTCAACCGTGCTTTGGCAGAAACCGATAATCTCGGAGATTTCCATAATTACATTTTGAAGGAGCTTCACGACAACGACCGTGCGACGGAGATTTACAAGTCCGAAAAGCACCGCGTCAGTCGGAAAGGCTCCGAAGGCTGATCATGAATGCTGCAGTAAAAGCCGTAATCAAAGCCGCATTGTATAAGCAGGAAACCGGTCCGGTAAATCTCACGAAGGAAGACTTTGAGGAACTGAAAGCCCAAACGCTTGTATTTCTCACGGCAGATATCCCGGAGATTTCCTGTGAGGATTCTTTGCGGTCTGAAATGCTTAAGTATACGGCAAAGCAGATGCAGAAATTCTCCCGCTACATGAAGGCGCAGGATGACCTTACAAGCCTTCTGACCTGGGACCGGATCAAACCGGTAATCATAAAAGGAACGGCTGCAGCAATGCATTATCCTTCTCCCGGGCTTCGCGCCATGGGGGATATCGACTTCCTGCTGTACCCGAACAATGAGGAAACGTTTCAAAAGGCGCAGGAGATGCTTCTGGCGCACGGATACGAAGTAAGGGACAAAGCAGAGGACTCGGAAAGGCATGCGGCCTTTACGAAGGACGGCATTTCCTTTGAAATGCACAGAAGGTTTGCGCTCGGCGAAGCGAAGGAAGAACTGGAAGCCGAGCAGATGATTGCGGATGCCGAACCGGAGAGACGGATGCTTGAATGCTACGGCTCTCACCGCCTTTATACGCTTCCCGATGCGGAGAACGGCATCGTCTTACTAGAGCACATTGCCCACCACCTCTTCTCCGGACTCGGATTACGGCAGATTACGGACTGGCTCATGTATACGGAAACGGTGATGACGGACAAGTTCTTTGAGGAAAAGTTCCGTCCGCTTGCCGAGAGGGCCGGACTTCTGACGCTTGCCGAGGTCGTGACGAGATGCGGCGAACTGTATTTCGGCGCCCCGAAGCGGGAATGGTGCAAAAACGCGGACGAAGCCGTCTGCACGGATTTGATGGAGCTTGCCGCAAGGTCAGGCAATTTCGGCAGAAACCGCAAGCAGAGCGATGTCGCCGCAACCACGGTAATGAACCGGAGGCTTTCCCTCTCCGTGCTTCAGAAAAGAGGGCTTAAGAACTGGAAGGCAGCCCAAAAGCATGCTGTCTTAAGACCGTTTGCATGGCTGTATCAGAGCGGCCGTTATATTAAAAAAGGAATCTCCAGAAGAAAGGACAATTCGGAAGGGATTTTACAAAACTATCGGGATCACAAAAAGCAAAGCAAGCTGATCGCGAAGCTGGGTCTTCGCAGCAGACGCTAGGAAATACCTGACAAATCGGACGTTTATTCCGGCTCCTTTGGGAGCCGGTTTTTTCTGCCTTCAGCCCGGATTTTTGATGGATTAACAAAGAGAAGTGATGCGAAATCATGTAAAAATGTGATAATTCTGTTAAAATTTTGATATTTTCGAAATAATGGTGTATAATACAGCCTTGTCACAACCGAAAGACCGCGTAACAGATGAATATAGTCATATAAAGAGGATATTTATGTCGAAAGACACAGAGATTAAAGAAGAGGAGCAGCTCTCCGTTTTTCTTTCCGAGGTGCCCGAGACCGTTGATTCCGATATGGTCCGTTTGAATGACGGACTGTTCCGGGAACTGGCCGACGCGCTTCCCGAAGAGCTCTCGGATGCTACAGAGGAGGATACGATTCCTTCCTGCGGACCCCTCTCGAAAAAAGAAAGAAAAGAACTTGCCAGACTGCGTGAAATAAAGCTTACGCTTCGCCGCATGCTTTTGCAGATGATTCTCCCTGCCGGCCTTTTGATGTGGGATGAGCTGATCTTTCATATCTACGTCAATAAGGGCGTTCACGACAGTTCCGTGTGGTATATTGCGCTTTTTGCCGCGGCATTCGGCTTCTTATATGCCATTCCGACCGGACTTTTGCGGGATAAGGCCGCAAAAAGGGTCAACACGGTTTTCGTCTTTTTGGTTACATTCTGGTTCATCATTCAGACCTTCTACCAAAAGATTTTCAACAATTATCTGACGGTTTCCGTCATGGGTAACGCAGGAGATGCAAAGGAGTTCTGGAAGGAAGGCGTTCGAAGCCTTTGGAGCAGGGCGCCGCTTGTCATTCTTCTGTTGCTTCCGATTGTCTTCTGGGTTGTCCTTCGAAGGCTGGGCTTCCGTCACGGTTCGGTCGGGAAGAAATGGTTTGTCGTCCCTGCACTCGGTGTCATGATAACGATGTCTGTCGCATTTTTCTTCTTGAACGGAGCGAAGGCGAGAGAATCCGGCAGAAGAGATATCTTCTTCAAGGAATGGCAGAGTGACCGGGGCGTCCGCGAGAACGGAATTCTCGTCGGTCTGTGCCAGGACCTCTACCGTTCGGCGACTTATCATCCGGACGATATCGGTGAGGTTGTCATCGACGCGGAGCTTCCGGAGATTCCGACGCTTGTGCCGCCGACACCCGAGCAGAACAGGCCCGTGACTCCGGAGCCGACTGTCGCGCCGAATCATACGCCGACGCCGACACCGACCCCGATTGACCGTTCGCCGCATACACTTGACATCGATTTTGCATCGCTTGCGGCAAATGAAAGGAACACGGCAATCAGGACGATTCATGAATACATGGCATCGACGACGCCGGTTAACAAAAACGAATATACCGGCATGTTCAAGGGATATAACGTCGTCATGCTGACCTGCGAGACGTTCTCGCCGCTTGCTGTCAGCAGGGAACTGACCCCGACCTTATATAAGCTTGTCCACAGCGGTTTTTACTTTGACAATTTCTACACGCCGTACTGGATTACCAGCACGAGTGACGGAGAGTACGTGGCCTGCACGGGACTTCTTCCGGACATCCAGAAGAGTAAGAGCTTCAGCCGCTCCTCGAGCAATGACATGGCATGCTGCCTCGGTCATATCTTCAAGGGAATGGGTTATGTGACATATGCGTTCCATGACCACGACGCGACCTATTACGACCGTAACAAATCGCATCCGAACATGGGTTATACCTTCATCGCCAAGTACAGAGGGCTGAAGGTCACCGACCAGTTCCCCGAATCCGATCTCGAGATGATGAATCTTTCGATTCCGATGTATATCGGGGAGGACCATTTCCTTGCATACTATATGACCATGAGCGGTCATATGAGCTACAACTGGGATAATGCGATGGCCAAAAAGCATAAGAAGGAAGTCGAGAAGCTTCCTTACAGTGACGAAGGCAAATGCTATCTCGCCTGCAATATCGAGTTAGAGCATGCCGTCCGCTATCTGATTGACGAGCTGGAAAAGGCAGGAAAGCTTGATAATACGCTGATTGTGCTTTCGGGCGACCATTACGCTTACGGTCTTCCGGACGAAGCAAGAGACGAACTCGCGGGACATGTGCAGGAGAGAGAGTTCGAGCTTTATAAGAACCATCTTGTCATCTGGAACCCCAAGATTGAGCAGCAGACAATCCATAAAGCGGCATGCAGTCTCGACATCATGCCGACCGTTTTGAATCTGCTCGGCATCGAGTACGATTCCAGGCTTTACATGGGTACCGATATCTTCTCCGATTCGCTCGGACTTGTGCAGTTTAAGGACAACAGCTTCATCACCGACTTTGTCCGTTATAACGCCAACAACGGCAAGGCACTCTGGCTGAACGGCGCGGAGGATTGGGACGACGATACGCAGAAAAAGTATATCGACTCTTATAAAACGATTGTCAGAAACAAGTTCAACATTTCGCGCGCAATGTTAAATAACGACTATTACGCCACAGTGGATTCCTATCTGTGGTGGAAGCATCCCGAGCAGGGCATTCCCGAAAGCATGAAATAAGGAGGATAACAATCATGGCAAAACCCGGCAGAAACATATATCCCGACATTTCCGGCATCCGCAACCTTCCGATCTTTTTGGCCGGTGTGGGCGGAACCGCGGATCAGACGAAGATCACCCGCGAGAAAGGACTTCAGTGGAACCAGATCATCCGTTGCGGAGAAGGCTCCGGCACGGCTTACGTGGGCGGAAACCGTTTTTCACTTCATGAGAACGATTTCATTCTGATTCCCGCAGAGACGCCTTACGACCTTGTTCCCGAGACCGACAAATGGGAGACAAACTGGGTCGCTTTCGGCGGATACGCCTGCGAGAGACTGCTCGAGGACCTGAACCTCTCGAAGCCCACCGTAATCACCGTCACGGACAATACGATTCCGAGAGGGCTTTTTACGACCATTTATGTTTCCGTGAATTCGGATCATGTTTTCGGACACCAGATCGCCTCCGGCTATGTGTATAACCTGATTCTCTGGTACCGTCAGACGATTCTTCTCGGCGAGATGAAC
>CADBTG010000091.1 GCA_902797475.1 uncultured Lachnospiraceae bacterium
CGGATTTCCACCACAACATCCTTCTCATCAAGCGGATCCTTCGGCAGAAGCAGAATCTTCATCTCCTGCTCCAGGCGCTCCGCGTCTTCTTTTGCGGCACTCAGCTCTTCCTTGAGCATCTCGCGCATGTCTTCGTCGCTCTCGCTCTGCAGAAGCTCCTCGCTGTCCGCAATCGTCTCCTTTGCCTTCTTATAGGCCTCATACGCCTCCACAAGAGGCTGCATGTCACTCTGCTCTTTCATCAGCTTGCGGAAGCGGTTCGTGTCATTGGTCACGGCCGGATCGGACAGCGCAAGCTGCATCTCCTCATACCGCTTCAGCAGATCTTCTAATTTATCAAACATTTCTTTCTCTCCTTATAGCTTATAATCGTATGGTGTCCGGATTCTCTTCTCCGGCAAATGTGAAACCTGCGATTCTGCTACAAGTGCCCCACGACCACGCGGTCATTGCCCGCATAGTCCTTTATGACTTTCACCTCGGAAAGTCCCGCGTTTCGGAAGAGTTCCGATACACGGTCTGCCTGGTCATACCCGATTTCCACGATCAGATACCCTCCTTTATTTAAGTGTTTTATTCCTTCCTCCATCAGAATCCGGTAAAATGTAAGGCCGTCCTCGCCGCCGTACAGCGCCGAGGCGGGCTCGTATTCCCGGACCTCCGGCATCAGTTCCTTCATCTGCTTCGCGTCAATGTAGGGCGGATTGGAGACGATGACATCGTAGTGCTCTCCGATCCGTTCAAACATGTCGCTCTCTAAAAACAATATATCCGCACCGTTTTGTTCGGCGTTCGTTTTTGCAACCGAAAGCGCGGCCGCCGAAATGTCCGCTGCCGTAACTTTAGCCGCTTTTCCGAGAAGCTTCAGGCTTACTGCGATGCAGCCCGTTCCCGTGCACATATCAAGCACATCGGCTCCGTTACAAAAAGGAATCGCCGTCTCCACAAGAACTTCGGTGTCCTGCCTGGGGCAGAGCGTATCCTTTGTCACATGAAAGGAAAGACCCATGAACTCCTGCACGCCGGTAATCTGCTGCAGGGGCTCTCTGCCCGCTCTTCTTCCGATCAGCTCGGCGTATGCATTAAAAATGCCGGCCGGAATCTGTTCCGAGGCCCGCAAAAGCCAGTCGGAAAGCGTCATTCCGCTTACGAACAGAAGCAGTTCCTTCGCATCATATTCCGCATTCGGAACCTGCGCATTTTTCAGTTGATTGACCGCTGTTTTCAGCGCTTCCCGATACGTCATTGCCGTTCTCTCCGTTGATGAATGCCTTCCAGTCGAAAACCGCTTCCACGGAAGCAATCGCGCACTCCAACATGGAATCATCCGGTTCCTTCGTCGTCAGAGCCTGCATCCACATGCCGGGGCGGCTCAGAATATCCACAAGCTTATTGTTCGAGCGTCCCGCAAGCTTCAGGAATTCATAACTGATTCCCGCAACAAGCGGAAGCAGCAGAAGCCGTACGCCGAACCGGACCAAAACCTTCACGATGACCGAATCACCGTCGTACAGCGTGAAGCAGTTCACGATGGAAAATACGAGGATGCTGATGACCATAACGAACAGCAAAAAGCTTGTGCCGCAGCGCTTATGCTCCTTTGAGGAACGGCGCGCGTTCTCCACCGTAAGCGGAAGTCCGTTCTCCACACAGTTGATGGACTTATGCTCGGCTCCGTGATAGCAGTATACACGCTTGATGTCGGGCATCAGCGAGATGACACTAACATAGCCGACAAAGATTGCGATTCGAACGATGCCCTCGATGATGCTTGTCGCAAGGGCGCTGTCCCAGCCGGTCAGTGCCGTTACGCCTTCGGTCACCAGAACCGGAAGGAAGAAGAACAGTCCGATGGTCAGTAAAAGCGAAAGCGCGATCGTTCCGAAAATCATTCCGGGCGTCATGCCCTCGCTCTTTTCGGCCTCTGTTTCAGGCTTCTGCTTCTTCGCGGGCTTTTCGGTAACCGGCTCTCCGCCCTTCTTCGATGCGGCCGCCTTCGCCGGGTCCTCCGTGTCCTCGATGAAGTCCGCCGAGTACGTCAGCGTCTTGATTCCGATGACCATCGACTCAATCAGGTTCACAGTACCGCGAATGAACGGCCATCCGAGAAACGGCAGCTTCTCCGTTATGCTGTGCGTCTCTTTGACGTCGGTCACGATCTCTCCGTCGGAGCGACGGCAGGAAACCGCGTACAGATTCTTGTTCCGCATCATGACGCCTTCCAAAACGGCCTGTCCGCCGATTCCGGAATTCCTTCTCATATCTTCCCTCCCGTATAGAAAAAGGAGTTGAGATACGGATACCTCAACTCTTTCATCATCACATTACATTCCTTAGAAATCCGATTAGAAGCCGTACTTCTTGTTGAACTTCTCAATCGCGCCGCGAGCCTGAACAGCCTTCTTCTGGCCGGTGTAAAAGGCATGGCACTTGGAACAGATTTCCACATGAATCTCGGACTTGGTGGATCCGGTTACGAACTCGTTACCGCAGTTGCAGGTAACCTTTGCCTGATAGTACTTAGGCTGGATTGCTTCCTTCATGACGTTCACCTCTCTAATTCAAATATTGATATAGCCGCCCGGCCGAAACCAGTCGACCTAACATGCAAAATAATGCTTTCCAGAGGACAGCGGACTTATTATAACATAGCATTTTCCGGAATGCAATACCCAATCTGTGAAAAATGCAAGGAAAACAAGGGCTTCCGGACGCTGCTTCGAAAGCATGCCGCGCCTGTCAGCGGAGGCCGAGCTGCGCTTTCTCCTCATCCGTCAGATTGCAGTACGGCACCGTAAGCTCAACATATTCATAGCGGTGCACGCTGTCATTTCCGGTTCCGTATGTGTCGTAAAAGATTTCCTTTACCTTACAGCCGTTTTCATCATAGAAACACTCATAGTCGTCAATCATGCCGTCGCCGTTCGGAGAGTTGAATCCGTATCCTGTTTCGCGAATCACGCGGTCTTTTTCATCGTAGCCGTAAATGTGCCACATGGTGTACTGATGCGCGCTTAAGGATGGAGCGTCATTATAATTCTTGCGAATCAGCCTTCCCTCCCGGTCATATTCGTATCCGTAGAGCCACATCAGCGTATCCGCGTTCATGTATTTCTCTTCTTTGACAAGACGCCCGTCCTCGTATTGATAAACCGTGAAGTCTCCGATCGATCCGTCGGGAAATACGGTTTCCTCCCGGGTCAGATTTCCGTCGGTGTCATAGGTGTAGCGAATCTTCTCATGCAGTCCGCCCGCGGTTTCCATCGCATATTCCGTCTTCTGATTGTTCAAATCGTAGGAATAAGTAACCGTATAATCCCAAGTCCTGTCTTCGCCGATATACCTGTCCTCTTTCACAATCTGACCGTCACCCCGGCGGGTCCATTCCGTGATATATTCCGTTTCTCCGTCAATGCCGGTCTGCGAAAGAAATTCCCAGACAACCCGGCCGGCTTCATCATATTGGCGTTGCCGCTTCTCAATTTCCTTTCCGTCTGAAAGCTCATTTGAAAAGGATTCCAACCAGTCCTCTCTGTACCATGTTTCCCGGTAAATCGCCTGCCCGGAGTACGGATCGTAAATCCTCTCGATGGTTTTTCTGCCCTGATCCTGATATTCCCAATCCTGATAAAGCATTTCCTTTCCGGAAGGATCCGGGCAGTAATGTTTTGTCATCCGCCATACGGTATACATCTGCTTCGTCGGATCAACCGGCACTGTCGGCGTCGCGGTTGTTTTCTGGCTTTCCTGCCCGCTTACCCCGGTCTCATCGGTTTTCTTCTTTGCTTTCTTCTTCGAAGCACCGGAAATCAGAATGATCTCCGCAGCGACTGCCACGAGGCAGATGGCGACAATCGCAATAATGAACAGTTTACGGGACTTTCCCGTCTTTTCAGGTTTCATGGTTTTCTCCCCTTTACGTCTCATTTGTCATAATCTTTACTGTCTGTTCTCCCGGTTATACCATTCGAGGTCAGCCTCGGTAAGCATGTCATACGGGATGGAAAATGCCATATATTCATACCGGATTGTTCCGGAAACGGTTCCGTCGTCGTGGTAGTGCACATCCTCTCTGAGGCATCCGTTCTCATCATAGAAAAAGCGCTCGTCGCTCAGAATGCCTCCGTCACGGTACACCATCGTCTCGCGAATCGGGCGGCCCTTCTCACCGAACTCATACACCGTCTTGGTGCTGTAATTGTCGGGGTTTTGGTCCTCCGATGCCATGTCGTACTTTGCGGTCATGCGGCCCGCCTCATCGTAGTCATACATACGGGTGTCAAGCCACCGTCCGTATTCGTCGTATAAAACGTCCAGGATTACGTTGCCTCTTGCGTCATATTTCTTCTCGGTCGACGTCTTATAAGAGCCGTCCTCCTGCTCCTTGACGCTTAATACCTGATGCCCTGCGCTGTCATACTCGTAACGATAGTGCTCCCTGGCATCGCCGTAGGCGCTGTGCCAGTATTGGTCCGTCTGCAGCCCGGCTTCGTTGTACTCATAAGTGATTTCGTACTCGAGAATTACGGGTTCAATGCCGTACATAGCCTCCCGGATCAGCTGTCCTTTCCCGTTATACTCGAATATCTCGCGTTCGGGAGCCATGTGCTGGTTCTCCGAAGGTCTGTAGATGATTTCAACGACCTTTCCGGCCTCGTTATACGTACGGGTAACCGTCTCGTAAACGGAACCGTCCGTTTCAATTCTTTTGGTTTTCACCGGTCTGCCGGCGTCATCATATTCATATCTGACATGCGAATATTCCGTGCCGACGTGATCCATCTCCACATACTCCGTCATGCGGCCTGCGGCATCATAACTCATCACGACGCCGACATACGGCGAGCCGGTGTATTCATAGTACCGCTTGATTTCGCGGTATACGGTCACAAGTCCGGAATCCGGCGTCGGCGCCTCAGTGATTTCGACCTTTTCCGTCGGCTTCTTGGTTGCCGCCTCAGTCGGTGTAACGTTGTTTTTGTCCTTTTTGTCTTTTTTGCCGAAGACTCCCGTCAACAGCAGTATCTCCGCTGTCACGACAACGACAGCCAGCGCCAGAATTCCGGCGACGAAGTATTTCCGCCGAATTCCCTTTTTCTTTTTGTTCCGATCCATTAATTTCTTCCCTCCACTCACAGGTCCTATCTTTTCTCCGCCTTCAGTATCACGGTCA
>CADBTG010000092.1 GCA_902797475.1 uncultured Lachnospiraceae bacterium
ATGCAGGGGACGCCGCGTGAGATTTTCCGAAGAGTCGAGGAGTTGACCGAACTCGGGCTTGATGCGCCGCAGGCAACGGTTCTTGCTTACCGGTTAAGACAGGAGGGCTTCCCGCTTCCCGAGGACATTCTGACGGAGGAGGAGTTCGTTAAGGCGTATCTCGAACTGCCTGAGCAGTACCGCATTGCAAATCCTTATGATTTGCTTCCGAAGAAGGTCAGCGAGTCGGTTACGTTACTGTCGGAGCATGAAGCACCGCTTATTGAGCTGAAGGACGTTTCTTACCGGTACGGCGCCGGAACTGCTTATGAAAAGGTTGCGTTGAAGAATGTTTCCATGCAGATCCGCAAAGGAGAATTTGTCTGCCTGATCGGGCGGACGGGCTCCGGCAAATCGACGCTGATCCGCATGCTGAACGGTCTTGAAAAGCCTTCCGAAGGAAAGGTTTTATATAAGGGCGAGGACATCAACGATCCTTCCTATAACCGGAGGGAATTAAGAAGCCATGTCGGGCTTGTGTTCCAGTATCCGGAGGACCAGCTGTTTGAAGCAACGGTCTTAAAGGACGTCTGCTTCGGCCCGAAGAATCAGGGGCTTAACGAGGAAGAGCAGCTTGCACGCGCGGAGGAAGCGCTGCGGCTTGTTCAGGTGGACGAAGATGCCTGGAACGATTCGCCGCTTTCACTTTCGGGCGGACAGAAGAGAAGGGTTGCGATTGCCGGTGTCATGGCAATGCACCCCGAAGTACTGATTCTTGACGAACCGACGGCCGGGCTTGACCCGCATGGCAGAGACGAAATTCTTTCGGCCATTGCCGAGATCAGAGAACGCGCCGGGATCACGGTTGTTTTGGTGTCTCACAGCATGGAGGACGTGGCCAATTACGCCAACTGGATTCATGTCATGGACAAAGGAAGCCTTTTGTACGCCGGAAAGCCGGAAATCGTCTTCACGCATACGGAAGAGCTTCAGAAGGTAGGACTTGATGTGCCGCAGATCACGAAGATCATGCGTGGCATTTTCCAACCGGAGGAGAGACCCTCCATGGATTTCATTACGATAGAAGCGGCAAGGAAGGCACTTCTTTCGGGAAAGGAATAAGAACCGGTGTTACGTGACATTACAATCGGACAATACTATCCCGTGTCGTCGATGATTCACAGACTGGACCCCCGGGTAAAGCTTGTCGGCTGCCTGGTCTATCTCGTGAGTCTGTTTCTGTTTGACTCTTTTGCGGGGCTGTTGGTCGCATTGTGCTTTCTCGCCGGTATCATTTTCCTTTCGAAGGTTTCGCTTCGGTACATTCTGAAGGGACTCCGCCCGATTCTTTTTCTGCTGCTCATTACGGTGATTTTCAACTTCTTTTTAACACCCGGCGAGACACTTGTGAAATGGTGGATTTTCCGGATTACGAAGGAAGGACTGTACAGGGGCGCTTTTGTCGGAGCCAGACTGATCTTTCTGATTCTCGGCTCCTCGATGCTCACATTTACCACGACGCCGATGGAACTGACAGAAGGGCTTGAGCGGCTGATGCATCCGCTGACGTTCATCAAGGTGCCGGTGCACGATCTGGCGACGATGATGTCCATCGCGCTTCGATTCATTCCGATTCTGATTGAGGAGACGGACCGCATCATGAAGGCGCAGCAGGCCAGAGGCGCAGACTTTGAGTCCGGCGGTCTCATCAAGCGCGCGAAGGCGATGATCCCGATTTTCGTGCCGCTGATTCTCGCGGCATTCAGAAGGGCTTTCGACCTGGCGCTCGCAATGGAAGCACGGTGCTATAACGGCGGCAAAGGGCGCACGAAGATGCACCCGCTTACTTATCACGCAAGAGATTTCGTGGCATATCTGTATCTCGCGCTTTACCTCACGACGGTAATCATATTAAGAAGGTGGCTATGAAAAGAATCTGCCTGACAATTGCATACGACGGGACCGAATACGCCGGCTGGCAGCGCCAAAACGGTGCGCTTGCGGTGCAGGAGGTTGTGGAAAATGCCATTGCTAAGCTTACCGGCACCGAAGCCGAGCTGCTCGGCGCAAGCCGTACCGACGCGGGCGTGCATGCTCTCGGAAATGTGGCTGTTTTCGATACCGAAGCGACGATTCCCGCCGAAAGGTATGCACCGGCTTTAAATACGTATCTGCCCGACGACATCCGCATCGTTTCCTCAAAGGAGGTACCTGCGGAGTTTCAGCCGCGGTTCGATGCGCATCATAAGCTTTATGAATACCATATTCTGACAGGAGAGGTCTGCTCGCCGTTACGGTTCCGGTATGTGCATTTCATGAAGGAAAAGCTTGATGTGGAAGCTATGAACAGGGCGGCGGCGCTGCTTACCGGGACGCACGACTACACATCGTTTTGCGCAGCTGCGGCACAGGTTAAGACGAAGGTCAGAACCGTCCGCGACATTACGGTGACGAGGACGGGGGAGGAGATTGTCATCTCGGTGGACGGTGACGGGTTTCTTTATAACATGGTCAGAATCCTTGCGGGAACGCTTGTGCAGGTCGGCCTCGGACGGATGAAACCGGAGGATATGCCGGGCATTTTAGAGGGAATGGACCGCGCTTTAGCCGGGCCGACGTTGCCGGCAAAGGGATTGCAGCTCGTCAGGATATGGTTTTCTGAATAACAATGCGTAAAATGTAATGCCAGATATGACATTTTACAACAATTTAAGCGAAAAATCGCGAAAGAATTGTTGACATATGTTTTGATGTTCGGTATAATGCGGAAAGTGACCGCTTTCTTCAGGGAAAGCGAATGAATACAGGAGGTAAACCTATGAAGACTTTTATGGCAGCTACCGCTGACGTCGAGAGAAAATGGTACGTTGTTGACGCGGAAGGTCAGACACTCGGCCGTCTTTCTTCCGAGATTGCCAAGGTTTTGAGAGGCAAGAATAAGACGATTTTCACGCCTCATATCGATACCGGTGATTATGTAATCGTAATCAATGCAGAGAAGATCCGCACGACCGGTAAGAAGCTGGATCAGAAGATTTACTACTCCCACTCCGATTATCCGGGTGGAATGAGAGAGACGACTCTTCGCGAGATGCTTGCGAAGAAGCCGGCTGATGTTATTACTTTCGCAGTTAAGGGTATGCTCCCGAAGGGACCCCTCGGACGCAGCATGCTTTCCAAACTTCACGTTTATGCAGGTGCTGAGCATCCTCATGCAGCTCAGAAGCC
>CADBTG010000093.1 GCA_902797475.1 uncultured Lachnospiraceae bacterium
ACGGTCGTGCTTTCGGCCGACGGAAAGCGGGTTTCGCAGGTGCCGAAACGCGAGACGGTGTATCGGATTCAGACGCCGCAGCTCATCCGAATCGGGCTGCTTCGCGAGCTGCTTGCTTCTGTACCGGCGGACGATCCCGGGGTTACGGATTTATGCAGTCTTTGCGAGAGAAGAGGAATCAAGCCGGTGCTTGTTAACGGCGCTTATGAGAATATTAAGATAACGGTCCCGACAGACCTTGCTTTTTGCGAGGCAATTCTTCGGGAACGGGTCAGGGAGGAACAGGAAAATGTATGATTATCTCGTTGTGGGAGCCGGCTTGTTCGGTGCCGTATTTGCCAGAGAGGCGACCGACCGGGGATGCTCCTGCCTGGTAATCGACCGGCGGAATCACATCGCGGGCAATGCTTACTGCGAGGATATGTACGGAATTCCGGTGCACACCTACGGCGCGCATATCTTTCATACGAGCGACCGGAAGATATGGGATTACGTGAACCGCTTTGCGGAGTTCAACAATTTCGTGAATTCCCCGGTGGCGATTTATAAGGACGAGCTTTACAATCTGCCTTTCAACATGAACACATTTGCCAAAATGTGGAATGTCAAAACCCCTGCGGAGGCCAGACAGAAGATTGAAGAGCAGAAGGCCGAGGCAGGCATCACCGAGCCCCAAAACCTTGAGGAACAGGCCATTTCCCTTGTCGGCCGCGACATCTACGAGAAGCTTGTCAAGGGCTACACCGAAAAGCAGTGGGGCAGAGACTGCAAGGACCTTCCCGCCTTCATTATCAAGAGGCTTCCGGTCCGCATGATTTTTGATAACAACTACTTCAACGACCGCTACCAGGGCATTCCCGAAAAGGGTTACACGGAGATGGTTGCGGCAATGCTTTCGGGCATTGAGGTGAGAACCGGCGTTGATTATCTGAAGGAGCGCGACAAATACCGCGCCCTTGCGAAAAAGGTTATCTACACCGGCGCTTTAGACGAGTATTTCGGATACTGCTACGGCAACCTGCAATATCGCATGGTACGGTTCGAGCAGGAGGTAAAGGATACCGACAACTACCAGGGCAACGCGGTGGTCAACTATACGGAGCGTGAGATTCCGTATACGAGAATCATCGAGCATAAGCATTTCTATCCGGGCCTTAAGACCGAGAAGACCGTGATCTCGAGAGAGTATCCGGCAGAGTGGCATCCGGGCGAGGAACCGTATTACCCGATCAACGATGCGCGAAATGCTGAGCTTTATGCAAAATATAAGGAACTCGCGGACCGTGAGGAGGGCGTCATCTTCGGCGGCCGGCTCGGCGAGTACAAATATTATGACATGGACAAGGTCATCGCTTCGGCCTGGAATCTTGTCGCAAAGGAATTCGAAAAGTAAGCAAAGAAAAGCCCCGGACATTCCGGGGCTTTTCCTCACTCAGTAACTCTAATCACTCTTTATTGGAGGGATCTTTCCTTTAAGGTGACATCAACCTTGGTTTCTTTATACTCGCCGTCCGTCAGGCGGTAAACCGTAAGTGTTACGGTAGTGCCGAAACGGTAAGACGAAATGCGGGACTGCAGCTGTTCGGTCGTAATGACCGGAACATCGTTCACGCCGGTGATGATATCACTGACCTGAAGATCGGATTCCGAGGCTGCACCGCCTTCGATGATTTCTTTAATATAGATGCCCGCAGGCCAGCCGAGGTTATTGATTTCCTCCTCGGTAACCGTTGCGATGTATACGCCGAGGAAGCCCTGCTCGCCTTCGCGAACCTTTTCCTTCTGCTGAAGCTCTTTGATGATCGGAAGCGCTACGGTAACGGGAATGGCAAATCCCATGCCTTCGATGCTTGAGGACGCAAGCTTGGAGGAATTGATTCCGATGACCTCGCCGTCGATGTTGACCAAAGCACCGCCGCTGTTTCCGGGGTTAATTGCCGCATCGGTCTGAATCAGGGAGATGCTCGAAGCCTCTGTAGCGTAACGGTGGTTCGTCGCGCCGATGTATCCGACGGTTACGGAAGTGCCGTAGCCGAGAGCATTGCCGACCGCAATGACCATTTCGCCGACGCGGACTTCCTTGCTTTCCGCAAGTGTCGCCGGTATGATGCTGTCGAGAGTGGTCTGCTTCAGAAGAGATTTCTTCACGGTCAGGATGGCCAGATCGTAAATCGCATCGGAGTTCTTGACAACGGCCGGATAGCTTTCGCCGTCGGGAAATACGACCGAAACCGTGACGGCGTTTTCAACCACGTGGTTATTGGTCACGAGATAGAGGAGACCTTCCTTACTTTCAATGAAGATGCCGGAACCGGCCGATTCGCCTTCCACAAGCTGACCGAACAGGTTGATTCCGCGAACCGTGCACTGCACCGATACCATGGACGGAAGCACCTTCTCGGTAATGCTCTCGATATCGATTTCATCGAGCAGCTTCACGGAAGCTTCGTCGGTATAGTGCAGAATGCTGTTCTGGTTCAGGCTGTCCTTCAGCTTTTTGGAGGAAACTCTCTGAATGCCTTCGGAAGCGGCAGGTGTTGTCTTCTCGGAAGCCTCCGTGGAAGTGCCGGGAGAGAGAAGCCTGTCGGAGAGTTTTATGATGCCGTAGAAGATGCCGCCGGCAAATGCAGCAAACAAAAGGATGCCGCCGATCTTCTTAAATAGTTTCATGACTGTGCCTCCGGTAACAGAAGTCGTTAAACTTTTTTCAGTTTACACGATTAACTTAACGCGGGATTGTGTTGATTATGTGAAGCAAAATTGAAGATTCCGAGGAGAAAGGCTTTACCATTAAGAAAATCCCTTGTTGCATTTGCCTTTGTGATGGAGTAAAATAATGGTGTATACCCATAATCGGAGGAGCATTCGGGGAGAGGCTCCGGAAGGGAACCGGAAAGAATTATATGGATGATAACAAACAAGACAGCGGCAGAGACGGATATGAGCATGTCTGCATGATGTGCCACAGACCCGAAAGTGTATGCGGGAAGCTTTTCCACATGCCTCCGGGGCTTGATATCTGCGAGGACTGCCTGCAGAAATCGTTTGATTTGATGAATGCGACGAGCAATAAGGACGAAACCGTCGATCCTTCGAAGCCGATCGGGAATCTGCGTATCATTTTCCCGGGGCAGGGAGGAAACCGGCAGACCTTAAAGCCGAAGAAGAAGGAAACGGAAGAGGAAGGCAAAAAGCAGGAAGATGTCATGGACATCGCGAAGCTTCCTTCTCCGCATGAGATTAAGGCGAAGCTTGACGAATATGTAATCGGACAGGATTATGCCAAGAAGGTCATCAGTGTTGCCGTTTACAACCATTATAAGCGCGTGAAGAGGCAGGACGAAGAGGCTTTTAAGGATGATGTCATCATCGAAAAGTCCAACATGCTGATGATCGGGCCGACAGGCTGCGGCAAGACCTATCTTGTGCAGACACTGGCGCGGCTTCTCAATGTGCCGCTTGCCATCACGGATGCGACATCCCTGACCGAAGCCGGTTATATCGGCGATGACGTGGAAAGCGTGCTTTCGAAGCTGCTTGCCAATTCCGACAATGATGTGGAGCGGGCGGAGCACGGAATCGTTTTCATCGACGAAATCGATAAGATTGCCAAGAAGAAGAATACGACGAGCCGCGATGTCAGCGGCGAGAGCGTTCAGCAGGGTCTTTTGAAGCTTTTGGAGGGCGCCGATGTGGAGGTTCCGGTCGGAGCGTCCAGCAAGAACGGCATGGTGCCCACGACGACGGTGAATACGAGAAACATTCTTTTCATCTGCGGCGGTGCATTCCCGGGACTTGACGAAATCGTTAAGAACCGGCTGACCAAATCCTTTACGATGGGCTTCAATTCCCACCTGAAGGACAGCTTCGACGACGATCCGGACATCCTCGCGAAGACGACGATGGAGGACCTGCGTGAATACGGCATGATTCCCGAGTTTGTGGGACGTCTGCCCGTCGTATTTGCCTTAAGAGGACTTGATAAGGAAACCATGAAGCGCATCCTCACGGAGCCGAAGAATGCAATTATCAAGCAGTATCAGAAGCTTTTTGCCATGGACGAGGTGAAGCTGATCTTCGCCGACGACGCGATCGATCTGATTGCGGAGAAGGCTTTGAAACGGGAGACCGGCGCCAGAGCACTTCGTTCGATCCTTGAGGAATATATGCTCGACATCATGTACGAGATTCCCAAGGATTCTTACATCGGAGCGGTAACGATTACCGCGGATTACCTGAATGGAACCGGCGCGCCCGTCATTGAGATGCGGAGCTGAACGGTTTTATGATAGAATAAAGAGAAGGAGCGTGAATCATATGTTTTGCCCGAAATGTGGAAGTCAGAATCCGGATGGTGCCATGTTCTGTACAACTTGCGGTGAGAAGATTGGGATAGCTCCCCAGTCTGTTGTCGAACAGGCAGAGAATGTTGCGGCAGCCGTAAACGAGCAGGCTGCGGAAGTAACAGAAGAAGTAACGGCGGCAGTTACGGAGGCAGCGGCACCCGTAGCGGAAACCGTCAATGAAGCATTTGCGAATGCGGCTCCGGTCATCCCCGAGACACCGGCACAGCCCGTATTCGAACAGGCACCGGTTCAGCAGCCTGTATATGAGCAGCCTGCATACCAGCAGCCCGTATATCAGCAGGCGCCGGTTCAGCAGCCTGTATACCAGCAGCCCGTATATCAGCAGCCTGTGTATCAGCAGCCTGTATACCAGCAGCCTGTATATCAGCAGCCGGAAGCCCCGAAGAAGAAAAAGTCCAAAGCACCTTTGATCATTGGTTTGATCATTGCGATTCTTGTTCTTGCGGCAGGCGGTCTTGCGGCATGGGCCAACCTGACGGATGACCATCCCGATTTCCTGAACTTCGCGGATTTCACGAAGGATGAGAATTCGCTTCCGCTTTCCGAGAAGGAGCAGAAGACGTTTATTTCGATTGTGAAGAAGCTTGACCAGGCCATCATCGACAACGACGGAGACGCTTACGAGGACGAGATTCCTTCCTATGCACAGGATTTCGTTTGGTCCGTATATGATTTCGACAATGCCGACGATTTCGTGGAATACCTCTATGCAGACGAGAAGTACGGTGTTAAGCAGCTTGGTGACGACCTTAAGGTTACCGAGGAAATCGTTTCCGCTACGAAGGTTAAGGATAAGGATCTCGACGCTCTGACGGATGCTTTCTCCGAAGTATTCGATAAATCCGTTGACATTGCTTCCGCTTACCTGATCGGTAACAATTCCTGCTTCAAGGGCGAGAAGAGCGAGAAGTATTTCGACTACTATCTGTTCTTTAAGGCTGACGACGAGTGGCATGTCATCCTGATCGGAAAGGACAACCTCGAAACCTTCGGTCTGAAGGCGAAATAAACAATTTTCCATATGACACCAAAGGCGGTGCGGTTCTTTTAAAGAGCAGCACCGCCTTTTTGACTTTTTACGGAAAATGTGATATCATTACTTCGATTATGGTTTTATAAGAAAGCGGTTACAATATGCTGATTGTATTTATGCTTTTGTGGATCATTCTGAACGGGCGCATCACGGGAGAAGTGCTGATTTTCGGGCTTATCCTGACGGTACCCGTTTATCTTTTTTTCTGCCTTGCCATGGGTTACCGGTCAAGATGGGAATGGAATGTCCTGAAGAGCATTCCGTGGGCATGCCGTTATGCCGGAACACTCATTAAGGAAATCGTCAAAGCCAACATTGCCGTCATCCGTCTGATTCTTTCGGACCGCTACGAAGCGGAGCCGTGCCTTCGCACGTTCAAAAAGCCGATGAAGAATCACCGTCACAACGTGCTTTTGGCCAATTCCATCACCTTAACGCCCGGCACGATCACGGTCAGCTTAGACCGCGACGGAACCTATGTCGTGCATGCGCTTGACAAGGAGTTCGCGGAGGGCATTGAGGATTCCGTTTTCATTGATCTGCTTACGGAACTGGAGGAAAAGGATGAACATTGAGTCGGCATACAATCTGTTGTACGGCGGTTCCGTCACGGTGCTCGTTCTGATCATGCTCTGCGTTCTCATAAGAGCGGTGCGGGGACCCGAAATTGTCGACCGCATTGTTGCGGTCAATATGCTCGGAACACTGACCATCATGATCATCTGCATCCTGTCCCTGTGGCTTAAGCAGGGATATCTTCTCGATGTGGCGCTGATTTATGCCATGATTTCCTTCCTCGCCGTTGTCATCCTGACCCGCATCTATCTCGGTGTATACCGCGAGCGTGCGAAGAGAAAGGAGGCCGGGAATGAGTGAGTGGATTGTGTTCTCATTTGCCGCAATTCTGATCATCGGCGGGCTTTTGGTCTCGCTTCTTGCGGCTTTCGGTCTTTTCAAATTCCGTTTTGCGCTGAACCGGATGCATGCTGCCGCCATGTGCGATACGCTTGCGATTCTTTTGGTGCTTCTCGGTCTGATTGTCATTAACGGGGCGAGCCTTCTTTCTTTGAAGCTCGGCCTGATTATCGTGCTTTTGTGGTTCGCAAGCCCCGTATCGAGCCACCTTTTGGCGCATATGGAGGTCATTGTCTCTTCCAAGCTGAAGGATAATTGCGAGCTGCCCGGGCAGGAGGAAGGAGGATCGTCCGAATCATGATTAAAATGATTATGCTTCTTCTGGTTCTCTTTCTGGTAGCATGCGCCCTGGGGGCCGGCTTTACCAAAAACCTGCTTGTGTCCATCATCATTTTTATGTCCTACAGCCTTGTCATGTCCGTGATCTGGATTTTCCTTTCGGCACCGGATCTCGCAATTACCGAGGCTGCGGTCGGCGCGGGCGTGACGTCGGTGCTTTTCTTCGCAACCCTTCGAAGAATCAACGCCATTGACGCGCGGGACAGAAAGGAGGACAGGCATGAGCCGGATACGAAGTAATTACGACAGTTCCTTCCGCGCGCGCTTCCGCAGATATATCAGGGGCGAAGAGGAGCTTAAGGATGTCGATTACATGCCTCTTTTCAAAAAGCAGATGGACGAAGAGCGGGCAGAAGATGAAAGAGCGACGGAGCACTATCTTGTCCCTCCGATTAAGGATCCGATGGAAGATGCCAGGCTTTACGCGGAGTATTCCGGAATCAAATGGTTCCGCAGGCTCTATCAGGTCATGGCTGTCCTTTTGTGCGTCGCGATTTGCGCCGTACTGATTTATAACATCGCCTTCATGCCGGGCTTCGGAAGCGAAGAGTCCCCGATGAACAATGAGGTTTCCGAGCGTTATCTGAGTCAGGGCGAAGAGGAGACCGGCGTGACCAACATCGTCACCGGCCTGATCATTTCCTACCGCGGCTTCGATACGTTCGGTGAGACGCACGTTCTGTTCATTGCCACGATTGCGGTCATGATTCTTCTTAAACTGATGAAGCAGGAGAAACCGGTTGTCGCCGAAGGCGAAGAGGAAGGCGGGGATATTATCCTGACGACGATCGCGCGCGTTTTGGTTCCGCTGATCTTCCTGTTCGGTTTTTATGTGCTGGTGAACGGTCATCTGAGTCCGGGCGGCGGCTTCTCGGGCGGTGCCGTCATGGGCGCAGGCCTGATTCTGTACTCGGCTTCGTTCGGTTTTACAAGCACGGCAAAGTTCTTTAACGAGAAGATTTACGATATCGTCAAGGTCGGTTCGCTGCTTTTATACAGCCTCCTGATCGTTTACAATCTTTTCACCGGGGCAAATGGCATAGCTTCCGTCATACCGCTCGGTAAGGCAGGGGAGATTCTGAGCGCAGGCCTGATTCTTCCGATTAACATCCTCGTGGGACTCGAAGTCGCATGCACGATGTATGCCTTCTATGCCCTTTTCCGAAAGGGGGCGATCTGATGCTTCATTATCTTTCGGAAAACTATGTCAGCGTTGCCGCGATGATTCTGTTCGGAATCGGTTTCTGTAACCTTCTGCTGCAGCGTAACATGATTAAAAAAATCATCGGGCTTAATATCATGGACACGGCGGTTTACCTGTTCCTCGCTTCGATGGGGTACATCCGTGACAGGCTCGTTCCGATCATCGTGAACGGGGACACGGATGCATCCAAATACATCAACCCCATCCCGAGCGGACTTGTGCTTACGGGCATCGTTGTTTCCGTAAGCGTTACCGCATTGATGCTCGGCATTACCGTAAAGCTTTACGAGCGTTACCACACGCTTGATATCGACGAAATCACGATGCTGGTGCGAAAGGAGCATGAGTAATGGACTTCTTTCGAAACTTTCCTTTCTTCACCATCATCTTAGCCATGGTCTCGGGACCTGTCTCGTCGGTGCTTTCGGCGAAAAAAGCGCGCATTCTTTCGTTTGCCGTCGTATTTTCCTGCGCCGTTTTATCGGCACTGACGCTTGTTTACACGCTCGGGCTTGACGGGCCGTTTGTGTATACGATGGGACGTTTCCCGGCGCCGTACGGAAATGAAATCCGCGCAGGCGTTTTGGAAGCTTTGATGGCAACGTTCTTCTGCATCATCATGCTCCTTTCCCTGACAGGAGGACTGAAGTACCTGGAGAAGGATGTGCCCGCGGAAAAGCAGAATCTGTATTTCATCATGATCAATCTGCTTCTCGCGTCGCTGCTGTCTTTGATTTACACGAACGACCTTTTCACCGGCTATGTATTTGTCGAGATAAATACGATCGCTGCGGCCGGGCTGATCATGATCCGCGGATGGGGCCGGAACATTCTGGCAACCGCCAAATACATGATCATGTCGCTGCTCGGTTCCGGTCTGGTCCTTGTAGCCATATCGATTCTTTACGGAATCACCGGACACCTTCTGATGAGCAACATGCACGAGTCCGTCGGGCAGATTGTCGCGCAGAAGACCTATGTCGAGCCGCTGATTATCGCGGTCGGGCTGTTCTCTGTCGGACTTGCCATCAAGTCGGCCCTGTTTCCGTTCCACGCGTGGCTGCCGGACGCTTACGGATATTCCACCTGCGCCTCGAGCGCGATTCTTTCGTCGCTTGTGTCAAAGGGGTATATCTTCCTGCTGATTAAGTTCATCTACCGTGTGGTCGGCGTTGAGGTGTTCAAGATGACCGGTGCCGATGACGTACTGTTTTTGTTCGGCATTGCCGGCATGATCATCGGCTCGGTGGATGCAATCATGCAGACGGATATCAGCCGGATGATTGCATTTTCCTCAATCGCACAGATCGGATACATTTATATGGGACTCGGGCTCGGCGTCGAAGCCGGAATGGTAGCCTCCACGTTCCACATTCTTGCGCATGCGGCGGCCAAATCCATGCTGTTTGTTTCGTCGAACGGCCTTGCGGAGGTATCCGGCGGAAGCACGAATTACCGGGATCTTCGCGGTTCCGGAATCCGAAATCCCGCGGCAGGCATCGGCTTTCTGGCCGGTTCGCTTTCAATGGTCGGCATACCGCTGTTTGCGGGATTTACCTCAAAGGTTTACTTCGCGCAGGCGGCCCTTCTCGGCGCAAGCTTCGGGAAGGAGATTGTCACGCTGATAGCCCTGGCGGTCAGCACGGTGCTGAATGCCGTATACTTCATCCGCATGTCAATAAGCGTTTACACGCCGCGCATGAATGCACATTACGAAGACCGGACGTTCCGCGCCGGCAAGGCATATTCCTTATCGATTTTTCTGTTTATTTTAATCGTTTTGATCCTCGGGATTCTGTCCAATCCGATTTTCGATTGGATATCCCTCGGACTGAAACAGTTTTCATGAAAGGAGACAACTGATGGATTGGATTTTACTTCTTCCTGTTCTGGTTCCCGTATGCGGGGCGGTCTGTCTTCTTGCATTCGGAAACCGTTTCGGCAAAAAAACGGCCGAAGCTGTCACGCTGTTTTGTGTGTTTGCGGCCGGCATTTCGGTTTTGGTGATTTCGCAGAATAACGGCCTTTCGCTTACGGTGCTGCCGCTTCTTCCGGAGCTGCCGGTTTACTTCCGGCCCGACGGCGTGTCGCATGTGTTCGCGGGAATTACCGCTTTCATGTGGTTTCTTTCGACCTGGTTCTCGTTCGGCTATCTGAAGGAGGACGAACGGGAGACGAAATACCAGATGTTCTCGCTGCTTTCGCTGGGAGCGCTTTTAGGCGTCTGCTATTCCGGGAACCTGATCACGACCTATCTGTTTTATGAGATGATGACGCTCGTCACATTTCCCCTCGTCCTTCACGAAAGGACGAAGGAAGCCGTATCGGCGGGCCTTACGTATCTCTATTATTCCGTGG
>CADBTG010000094.1 GCA_902797475.1 uncultured Lachnospiraceae bacterium
AGGGCGTTGGAAAATGTGATGAATTTATCAAGTTTGTCGGGATTCTTCGTAAAAATCAGGCCGAGAATAATCGGTGCAAAAGCGAAGAAACCGATTGGCAAGCTTCAACGATTCAAGCCATAGAAACCGAAAACGAGAATGGTTCTACTAATGTAGAACAAATAACGAAAGACGCGCCGGGTTCAAAAAAACGGTGTGACACCCGGCAAAAAACAAGTCATGACCGGTTGTTTAACCAACCGTGTGTTGCAGAGTGTAGCAACAAACTTCGAGCTTATCTAAAAGGATGGAAATGAGAACAAGGAAACGCGAAAAACTGTATAAGGGATTTGCCGTTATGTTGCTCATGACGATGTCAGTGGCCGGATTTTCCGGTTGCGGGAGTACCCGGAATCGGGAACTTGCAGGAGAAATGGCATTAAGCGCTGAAACCATGCCCATCCAAGCGGTAGCGGACGAATTGCTTCCGGCACCCGCAAAAGCGACTGACGCGGCGGTAGCGGACGAACTGTTGCTCGCCTCCGCGAAGGTGTCCGAGACAACATCATCAGATGCGTTGTTCCCGGTACCCGCAAAGATGTCCGACACGACGGTGACATATGAACTTCTCCCGGCGTCCGAGGAAGAGGCGGATCAGCCCGACACAGAGGGTGCTGAGACCGTGGCCGGTGGCGAAACATTTTCCATACCGATACAGAATTCATACATTCCGGCGAGCTACGGCGCGGGCAGAAATGCAGTCAAAACCATGCAGGAAGCCACGGGTTCGGAGGAAAAATCCCGCGGAATACAGGCGTGGGATTTGAGATATATGTCTCGGGCGGAAGTCATCAAGCTGCTCGGCCCGATCTTCACGGAGGACCAGAGACGCAGCGGCGTCCTGGCATCGCTCTCCATGGCGCAGTTCATTCTGGAATCCGGCGCCGGCACGAGCGAATTGGCGCTGAACGCCAACAATGTCTTCGGCATGAAAGTTAACCTCTCCGGAAATACCTGGGAGGGATCACACTGGGACGGCGAAAGCAAGTACAGAAAGAAAACGGGCGAGCAAAGGCCCAATGGCAGCAGGTACGGGGTCACGGCCGACTTCCGAAAGTATTCCTGCCTTGAGGAATGCATTGCCGACCACTCCGCATATCTGGTGGCTGCAATGAACGGCGACGAACTGAGATACGACGGGCTGAAAGGCTGCCTGGATTATAAGAAGGCGGCGCAGATCATCAAAAAAGGCGGTTACGCCACAAGTCTGACTTACACCGAGCGGCTCGTGCTCCTCATTGAAAGATGGAACCTGACGCAATATGACCTGAAGGTTTGCGACATTCCGGAGCTTCAGCAGAGCTATTCGAACGGCCCGTGGGAGGACGACAGGAGTTCGCCGGCTTCAAACCGGGGCTACAAAGCCACTAGGCGCTGAGTCATTTTGGAAAATGTAACCGCTGCCCTTGAGCCAGCGCATATATGATTTTTGATTGGGGAAACGGAGAAAATTCAGGGGAGAAAGGGAAACAATAATGAGAAGAGAACGCAAGTGCAGAAGCGTTGCATTTGTCATGATGATTGCTGTGCTGGTTGCGGGGCTTTCCGGATGCGGAGCCGCAAACGACAGGCAGTCGGATATTAAAGTGCCGGCAACGAATGCACCGACCGGCGACAGGCAGCAAACCGTAACGAACGCACCGACCGGCAGCAAACAGGCGACACCGACGAACACACCCGCCGTAACGAAGGCGCCGACCGACACACCGGTCGCAACGAGCACCCCGATGCCGACAATTGCGCCGACGCCGACGGAAGAACCGGAGCTCGGAAAGCTTGTCGTCATCGACGCGGGGCATCAGCGGAAGGGCAATAACGAGAAAGAGCCGGACGGACCGGGCTCGACTACGCTGAAGGCGAAGGTGAGCTCCGGGACTAAGGGGCATTTTACAGGAATCCCGGAGTATGAGCTAAACCTGATTGTCGCGAAGAAGCTCGAGACGATTCTCAAGGAGCGCGGGTACCGCGTGATCATGGTCCGCGACACGCACGACGTCGATCTGAGCAACAGCGAGCGCGCGGAAA
>CADBTG010000095.1 GCA_902797475.1 uncultured Lachnospiraceae bacterium
AAAGCCGAAGATTACGAAGCAGTATGACGGCGGCAGCATCGTGCTGAATGCCGAAAAGAAGATTGTGCTGTCCCCGGAGGAGTACCCAGAGCTTTCCGCTTATGTCGGAAAGACAATCGTGACATCCGACGGCACCACGCTTCTCGGCGCGGATGACAAGGCGGGCGTTTCGGAAATCATGACGATGCTGGAATACTTCTTAACCCATCCGGAGGTCAGCCACGGCCCGATCGCGGTCGCATTTACCCCGGACGAAGAGGTCGGAAGAGGCGTTGATTTCATCAATCTTACACAGTTCGGCGCGCAGGAAGCCTATACGGTGGACGGCGGCGGAATCGGCGAGATCGAATACGAAAACTTCAATGCGGCAGCCATGGCTGTTACGGTGAACGGCATCAGCGTGCACCCCGGCGACGCGAAGAACAAGATGAAAAATGCCATCCGGATCGGCATGGAATTCGACGGCATGCTTCCTTCGGAGGAGATTCCCGAGAAGACGGAAGGCTATGAAGGCTTCTTCCATCTGATGCATTTTACGGGAGACGTGGAGCACGCAAAGCTGGTTTATATCATCAGAGACCACGACCGTGCGCGCTTCGAGCAGAGGAAGAGCCTTGCCGCATCGGTAGCAGAGGCGCTGAATCTTCTGTACGGCGAGGGTACTGTCACAGCCGATATAAAAGACTCTTACTATAATATGCGCGAGAAAATCGAAGAGGGCCACATGGACCTGATTGACCGGGCCGTGCAGTTCACGAAGGAACTCGGCATTCAGCCGGTGATTAAGCCGATTCGCGGAGGCACGGACGGCGCAAGGCTTTCCTTCATGGGAGTTCCGTGCCCGAACCTTTTCACGGGCGGACACAATTACCACGGACGGTTTGAGTACTGTGTGGTTGAGACGATGGAAGCGGTGACGGAGCTGCTGATCAAACTGGCCCGGTAGGAGACCTTCTTTCCAATTGTTAAGAATTTGTTAAATGTACGAAACAGTGCTAGTAAATAGCATTTACACGTGCTATAATGCAAAGTACCAGGAACGAAAAATCTTTCGGGAGGGAAATTTATGTATCAGGAACAATTGAATCACCTGGAAAGCCTCAGAAAGAAAGCTAAGAACGGGGTACTTATCATTATCGCCGTCATTGTCGGCGGCATCCTGATCGGACTGTTCTCCATGCATTTTCTCCTGATCCCGGTTGCCATCATTGCCGGCATCATCGTGTATTTCGTAGCGTACAAGAACACTTATGAGGAATACGTACGGTTCTTCAAAAACGAGTTTATCGCGGGACTGATCCGGGGACTGATTCCGGACGCCGTGTACGAACCGAATTCCGGCTTTGACAGGCAGATGATTTCCGGAACCGGGCTGATGATAATGGGTAACATCTATCACAGCGAGGATTACATCAGGGGAAGTTACGACGGCGTTCCCTTTGAACGCGCGGACGTGCTGATTCAGGATGAATCGACAGACTCGGACGGAAACACTTCAACGACCACCTATTTCCGCGGTCGGTGGATGGTTTTCGAAAGCAACAAGAATACTTCGGCTGACCTGCAGATCATCGGAAAGGGCTTCGGCTACGCCAGAAGAAAGAAAGGCATCTTTACGAGAAAGGCAGAGCGCAGACACGTCTTAAAGACGGAGGACGAAGCTTTCAACAAAAAGTTCGATGTCCTTTGTCAGGATGACTCCGAAGCGTTTTACCTGCTGACGCCCGGCGTGATGCAGTCTTTAATGACACTCGTGCAGAGGCTGGACGGAAAGGTCATGGTCGGATTTGTCGATAACCGCGTGCACGTGGCGGTCAATTCCGGAAAGGATTCTCTGGAGCCTGCACTTTTCCGGGCATTTTCCGAAAAGGACCTGAATGAAGTGCAGAACGAAATACAGGCTATTACGACATTTGTCAAAGGCTTGAAGCTCGATCGTAAGATTTATCAATAAATAATAAAAGCTTTGAAAGGAGGATGTGCAGTCCTTCCGGATTGCACGAAACAGTATGCCTGAAATCATCATCGGCGTAGTTCTAGTGATTGTCTTTATCATTCTCGTATGGTGGATTTCCACCCTGAACGGTCTGAAGAAGACGCAGATCAAGATTGAGGAGGCTTCTTCCGGAATCGATGTGGCACTCACCAAGCGTTATGACGTTCTGACGAAGATGGTGCAGATTGCCAAGTCTTATGCAAAGTTCGAGAAGGAAACCATCCTCGAGGCTGTTAAGCTGAGAAAGGGCATGTCGATCGCCGAGAAGAACGAAGCGGCGGCAGCCATGGGAGACGTTCAGAGAGGTCTGAACATTCTCGCCGAGAATTATCCTCAGTTGCATGCAAATGAGAACTTCCGTCAGCTGCAGGTTGCAGTCATGGACGTTGAGGAGCATTTGCAGGGTGCAAGACGTGCTTACAACAGCAACGTTTCCACGCTGAATCAGAAGATTGTTACCTTCCCGACCAGCATCGTTGCCGGCGTGAGCGGAATCACCCGTCAGGCTTTCTTCGAAGCCGAGAACGAGAAGCGTGCAGATGTTAAGATGGACCTTAACATTTAATCATTGTGCGAGGGGAATTGAAAAGGGTCGGACTCTTACGGGTCCGGCCCTTTTCGCTTGTCATTTCTTACTGTCTCTGTTAATCTGCAGTCTTTGCGGCCTCAGGGTGATGTCTCTTACCACCAGGCCCTCTCTTTGATGAACCGCCCAAATTACAGCCTCTGCCACCTCGTCGGGGCTTAAAACCGTATCCTCCGCCGTTCCGGGGCGGAAGTCGGCGTTCCGGTACAAATCGGTGTCCGTGAGGTCCGGATGAATCGTGATGATTCTTACGCCCTGCTTTCTTGTCTCTTCAAACAATGCCTCTGAAAAATGTGACACTGCCGCCTTGGTTGCCCCGTAGGCACAGCCGAAGGAATTGTTGTTAAGTTTGGCCGTGACTGAGGAAATGTTGACGATGCTACCGTTACTTTCACGCAAATCACGAAGATACAAAGAGGAGAGCAGAAGCGGCACTTCCACATTGACGCTCACCATCTCGTGAATCGCAGTCGGCTTTACGGTCTCGTGAGGCCCGTAATAGGCGACGCCTGCGCAGTTGACAAGGAGGGAGAGCTTCTCTTTGATGTTTTCGGAAAGAAAGGCGGGAAGCTTTTCGGTGTCCGCCAGATTAAAACATAGCTTGATTAAATCCTTCGGAGTATCGACGTCATCGAAGGCTCGGCCGATGCCGTAAACCCTGTAGCCGTCCGAAAGAAGCCTTTTTGCGACGGCAAGACCGATTCCCGATGAGGCACCCGTTACGAGTGCCGTTTTTTGTGCATTCATGTCATTTCCTCCCAGAAGAACAATTTGTCAGACGGAAGATAAGTAAGAAGCTGCTCCTTTGCGAAACGGAGCATCATGGCATTTTCCTTCGGCGCATATTGGTAGACGCCGTCAATAAGCGTGTAGGGGTAACAGGAAATCTCAGAGGGGCGGACTTTCCGCATGCGCTTAAGGTAATCCGCACCGATGCGAAACGTGCCGACGCTCGCGTCCCGAACCGATTCCGCGGGGATTTCCGCAAAAACGTCATGAATGAACGCTCCGTAAACCTCCTTAAAATCCGGGCTGAACAGCATCGGATCAAAGCAGAGCCGGACCTGCCTGCCGTCACGGATGGCTTTCTGTACGGCGCCGAGACGCTTCGTAAGAGGCGGCGTGCGGTGTTCAAATGCGCGGATTACCGAATCCGGCGATAATGTGTAGGCAAATATCATATTCTTAAGCACGGGAAGCTTAGTAATCGAATCATGCGAGGCACATTTCGTGCGAACCTCGAGCGTAAGCTCCGGCTCCTTAGCGGCAAGACCTGCCCAATCTTTTAAGTATCCGGTAATCGGTTCAAGCGCTGTCAGGTCCGTATCGAAGCTGATGCAAAGGTACAGCGGATGCTTTGAAAGCACCTTTCGGACTTCGTCGAAGATGTCCTCCGTGTTGACATATAAGACCACATCGCCGGAAGGATACATGCCCTGCAGATAGCAGTATTCACAGTCGTAAGGGCAGTTCATGGCGCAGGAAGTGTAGTAAAAATGCGCCTCCCCGAAGCTTTGGCACACCGGTGCGCCCGCATAGAGATACGGCGGCTTTTTCACGGCAAGGATCAGCGCGGGAGCCTGTTTCTGCAGGGCTGCATTCTGACCGGGCCGGTTGAAAACATGTTTATAATCCCTGACTTTTACGGGCGTGACATCCGGAAAAGAGGAGAGAATCCGTGCCGTTTTATCATAACAAAGCGCCGCTTCCTCGATATAGATGCGCGAGAAGGTTTTACGTAAGGCTGCAGTATTCACGGAATGACGCAAGGCAGGCCTTGCCCTCCTTTCTGTTTCGAACGGGCGGACGGCCCTTCCAAAAGTCC
>CADBTG010000096.1 GCA_902797475.1 uncultured Lachnospiraceae bacterium
AAAAAGGTCCCGAAGAAAGCTGCTTTGTCCGCGTATTCATATTCAATCCAGACATCAAACTCTCCGCCTCTATATCTCAGAATCTTCGTTCTGTTTCCGTCTTCATCAAATTCATTTACCTGATCCACATATACACTTCCATCTTCATTGTATATAAACTCATGCACTAATCTTCCCTTGTCATCTAATTCCGATCTGTCCTTCAAAAACCGACTGACCGTTCCGGTATAATCATACGTTTCCCGCAATGTCGGAGTGACATAGATATCCTCCTTTTCCAATGTTCCGCATGAATAATACTCTGTTTTTATCGGCCTTCCGAGAGAATCATAGGAGTATACCTCTCTGTATTCTAAATCATGATTTATATACTCAAGCAGCAACCCGTCTTCAGAATAACGATTCTCTATAATAATGCTCTCTCCTCCATCTGCGTTTTTATGCTTCTCAAAGAGCAAATTTCCTTTACCATCGTATATCTTCACTGTGGAATTATCCCGCTCTTCAATAATTCTGCCTTGCTCGTTATAACCATACTCCCACTCATGCAGTAAAACATCACTCGCATCATAAGAAGTTTGCTTTAACAAGTTTCCGTGCACATCATAAAGATATACTATACGGCGATCAAGATTTCCGTCTATATCATAACTTTTCTCAGATATCTTTCTGCCGTTCTCATCATACTCGAATTCGGTACGCAGACTCTTCTTTCCTTTTTCCGAAACTTCATACTTTCCGTCTGCCGGAACACCAGAACATACCCCTCCGGCACCTCCGGAAGCTCATACTTCGGCTCCTTCGGCGTGACGGTGCCGTCCTTCGGCTTTTTGTCCTTTTTCAGAAGCCCGCTGAGCAGAACAACCCAGCCGATAAGCGCAACCAAAAGCACTGAGCTCACCAGAATGATAAATGTTTTTTTGCTGAGACGCAGCTTTCCGGAATTATTCATGCGGAACATGGTTTTCCTCCCTTCGAAATCTACTTTTTTTCTTTCCTTACATCATCCAATTATCACACCGGCTTCCCGGCAAGGATTTCCTTGTAATCCTTAAGGTTCTTCTTCAGCAGATTCGGAATGTCGAGCTCGTACGGGCACCGTGTCTTGCAGATGCCGCATTCGATGCAGTTCTCAATCTTCATCATCTCGTTCTGCCAATGCTCCGTGAGCCAGTTCTGAGACGGCGCACGGCGGATCATCTGGCTCATCCGCGCGCACTGGTTGATTACGATGTCAACCGTGCAAGGCATGCAATAACCGCAGCCTCTGCAGAATTCGCCGAGGAGCTCGGCGCGGTCCTTCTCGATGACGGCACGGATTTCGTCGGTCATCCGCACCTCTTTTGTGAAAAATGAGAGCCATTCCGCAAGCTCGGATTCGCGCTGCACGCCCCAGATCGGAAGTGCCTCGTACTCGCTCATAAATGCCATGCAGGCCTCGGAATCGGTCAGAAGCCCGCCCGACAGGCCCTTCATCGCGATAAATCCCATGCCGGCCGCCGCACAGTCACGCACAAGCCGGATGTCCCGCTCGGACGCCAGATAAGAGAACGGAAACTGCAACGTCTCATAAAGCCCGCTTTTTACGATATCCTCGGCGACGCCGATCTTATGCGCCGTAATGCCGATGTGGCGGATCTTGCCCTGCTTTTTGGCCTCCTTAAGGGCCTCATAGAGCTCGTCGCCCTCTCCGTAGCAGCGCGCCGCGCAGTGCAGCTGATAGATGTCAATATAGTCCGTCTGAAGCTTCTCAAGCGAAGTCTCAAGGTCCGACCGGAACTTTTCCTTTGTCTCGGCCATCGTCTTAGACGAAATGAAAACCTTGTCACGCATTCCGGCAAATGCGACACCGAGCTTCTCTTCGCTGTCCGAATAAGCTCTTGCGGTATCGAAGAAGCGCATGCCGCCCTCGTATGCCTTACGAAGCAGGCTGACAGCATCCTCCTTACTGATTCTCTGAATCGGCAGAGCGCCGAAACCGTTTTGCGGAACCGTAATTCCGGTGCGACCCAGCGTGATCTGTTTCATATTTTCCATTCCTCCAGAACATCATAGTCAAGCGAGCGAATCCGGACAAAGCCGTCTTCGATGGTTGCAAAGCTTTCCGGGCCCGATCGCGAACGCGCGACCGAACCCGGATTGATGATCAATTTGCCGGCATACTCGCGGATGACCGGAATGTGCGAATGCCCGACGCAGATGATGTCGGCATCCGTCCGCAGAAGGCTCATCAGCGTGTACCTGTGCCCGTGCGTCAGCGTAATTCGCTTCCCGTCAATGACCAGTTCCCGAATGTCCTCGCAGTCAAGCCATCCGTCGCAGTTGCCGCGAACGATGACGCTGTTTTGCACCTCGCGGAGGCGTTTCAAGATCTCATCGTCCGTCTCGTCAAAGGAGTATCCGAACAGATCGCCGAGCACAAAAAGGCGCTCAAACTTCTCCTTCTCATAATACGCAAGCGCTCTGTCCAGATTGTAATATCCGCCGTGAATGTCCGACAGAATCATGATTTTAGGTAACATTTCCGTTCCTTCACCAAACTCACCGTTTCCGGCTTATTTTGCATACTTTTCCGCTAATTCGCGAAGCACATCTGCGTCGGCGCAATTATACCAGATATCCTTTTCATCACCGAAGCAATCAAGTCTGACGCAATTCGTGCCGTATCCTTCCCCAAGCTTTCCGGCCTCGGCAAGAGCGATAATCTCGTTGTAAAGAGCCCGCAGTTTTTCAGGCGTAATCGTACCGTCGAAAACCTTCTCTTCATTCTCATTCTTACGATACATATGCCAGTGTTCTTCGTATCCGTTGAATACTGCTCTCTCCTTGCCGATATTGAAGTAGATGTCCTCAATGTCCCAAAGCGGATCATATTCGGCAAAGGTGTAATTCACGCCGTCCCAATAATCCTTTATGATGAGATCGCCCACTGTCCAGTCGTCGAAATTCACATCGGCCCAGGAGCCTTTGACAACATAAACCGTGCAAGGAGATTCTCCGAAATCCTCCATCGTAAGAACCTGCTTATATAAAGACCAGTTTGCCTCGTAGAATTCCTTCGTGAATTTTGCAAAGCAATGATTGTCGTAATCCGGATCATTGTAACGGATGCTGAAATCAGCAGGAACAAAAAGCCGTTCCATATACACCTGATT
>CADBTG010000097.1 GCA_902797475.1 uncultured Lachnospiraceae bacterium
CATGTAACTGCCGTAACACGTCAGTTCCACATCCTGCGTCAGCTCCGGAAAGAACCTCACACCCTCAAACCCGGTCACATTGTAAGCCGACCGCCCTTCCACCATGCGAAAACGGGCAAGCGTAAACGGCTGCGTGCATGCCAAAAGCGTGCTCCCCTGCCGCCTCGCGCCTCTGGCAAATGCGACGATCTTTCCGCGTTCCTTCGACAGAATCACAAGTCTGCGGTCATAGTCCCCTGACGGCGTTGCTTCCAAAACCATGCCTGTCAGAATAATCTGGTCCACCCGTCAGGTTCCTCCTTCCTGTCAACTTACCGTTTCGCTTCCAAAGCTTTTCCGGCTTTCGAAACATTCACAGTCCTGCCGAAAATCGGTCCTCTCACTCGTCGTCGCCGTGCGTCACAAAACCGTAGTTCTTAAGCATCACGTCGCTGTCGCGCCAGTCCTTCTTAACCTTTACCCAAAGCTTCAGATTGACCTGGCAGCCGACCATCATCTCAATCTCTCTTCGGGCATCCTGCCCGATTTTCTTGAGCATGCTTCCCTGCTTTCCGATGATGATTCCTTTGTGGGAATCCCGTTCGCAGATGATGGTAGCTTCGATGTCGATCAGCCTGCCGTCCGGTCTTTCATGCATCTTTTCGACCGTAACCGCAATGCCGTGCGGCACCTCATCGGACAGATTCCGAAGAGCCTTCTCGCGAATCATCTCCGCGGCAATCTGGCGCTCGGGCTGGTCCGTGACCGTGTCCTCATCGTAATACATCGGTCCCTCCGGCAAATACGAAAACAGCACATCCTTAAGATGCTCCGTATTCTCTCCCCGAAGCGCGGAAACCGGCACGATTTCGGCAAATGCCATCTCCTTCGAGTAGTTTTCGATAAAGCCGAAAAGCTGCTCCTTCTTCACCGTATCGATCTTGTTGATGACAAGGATGACCGGCGTGCCGCAGGCCTTCAGCTTAGAAAGAATATACTGCTCTCCCGCGCCGATGTAATCGGTCGGTTCCACAAGCCACAGAATCAGATCGGCGTCGGTAAATGTGCTCTCGGCCGTCTCAACCATGAACTCGCCGAGTTTGTTTTTAGACTTATGGATGCCCGGTGTATCAAGGAAGATGATCTGCCCGCGTTCATCCGTATAAACGGTCTGAATCCGGTTTCTTGTCGTCTGCGGCTTATTCGACGTAATCGCAATCTTCTGCCCGATCAGACGGTTCATCAACGTGGATTTGCCGACGTTCGGGCGCCCTACAAGGGCAATGAATCCCGAACGAAACGGCGCCTTTTTCTTCTCACTCATATGTACTCCTATCCGCGAAGCCCACGGCTTGTCATAAACAGATCTTTGCATTCTCCTGCAACAGTCTCCGTAGCAAGCGCAGTGCGGTAGCCCTGTTTCACAACGGCATCGATCATCGGTGCGAGCACCTTCAGATCGTCATTGGTCACCTTCAGGATATCGTCACGAATCTTCTGCCACTCTTCGGCCGTGACACCCGTGAAATACCGTCCCATGGCAGTCCCGAGAATGGAAGCCGGCGTAATCGGAACATCCATGCCTGAAATTGTTCCGATGACATATTTCGTAATCTCGTTCTCGCTGAGCGCAAGGTTTGCAACATACTCCGCCGTTTCCTCAATTGTCTTAAAGGACTCACGGCAGTTCGGATCGCGATACGTTACGAAGAAGGCATCGCCGGAAAGATATCCGAAGCCCTGCATTGCACCGTATGCCCCGCCGAGCACGCGGATTCTGTTCCAGAGATAATCGTCCGTAAGAATATGGTTCAGCACGGCATACGCGCCGTTATAAGAAAAGCCCGCCGCACGGAAGTTTCCGGCAACACAGTTATACTGCACGGAACCGGCATAGGTCAGTACTTCGTTCTTCTTAGTAAGAGCGTAGCCGCCCTTCCACGGAAGCGCCTTCATTTCGGCAATCGGAGCCTCCTCCGGGAGCTCTTTAAGCAGTCCCGGAATCGTGGCAAATGCCACGCCGGCTTTTGTGAATCCGCTCACATCCGACGTAACGCCGAGTGTCAGATTTGCCATCGTGAATACATGCGCACGCATGCGGCGCAGATGTGCAAAGAGCTCATCCTTCACGTTGTCGAAATCGGCAAGCCATTCGCGGAGCTTCGCATAATAGGCTTCGCCGCAGGACAGGTAAGTATAGCGCGATGCGGGGCTGAAATAGGAATAGGCAAGCTCTCTCGCAGTCTGGTGCCCGCGTGATTCCATCGAGGCCGGAAGCCTTACCGCAAGCTCGGCCATAATCTCATGAAGACGGTCGGCATCCTCAAGCTTCATGCGCCCGATGCCTTCCCATGCAAGGTCAATGCCCTTGTCAAGCTTTCCGTCAAGCACCTTCACGGCAATCGTGAAGAAGGACTTCATTGCACCGACGTCGCCCTTCACCGGCGTGGATTCAAGATACCCGTTGATGCCGCCGGCATAGTAGTTCATCTCATCCTGCAGGTCTTTATAGGAGAAATGCTCCGTGTCCATGCCGAGATAGATGTCAGACAGAAGGCCGAGGTACGGTAGTTCTTCCTCCGGGACGTCGGTCGTGTCAAACCGCATCTGCAGGTACGTGATGCCTCCGGTGAATTTGTCCACGTGAACAAGCGGAATGCCGTCGGCAGTCTTCTCAACCGTATACGGAACCGGCTGCTGCTTCCTGCCGATTTCCTCACGGGTAAGTCTCGGAATGCAGGAAAGCTCTTCCTCGGTTTCCACACGGCTTTGGTATTCCTTAAGAGCCTTTGTCTTATTGACGAGTTCCTCAAGCTCTTCCTGACTCATCTGCGCACGGCGCTCGGCGAGTTTTGCGGCAAGCTCCTTCTCCTGCTTTGCGGCAAGACCGGGCTCGGGAGTCATGACAATCATGGCCGAGCTATCCGAATTCAGGTACTCCTGCAGGAGTTCTTCGAAATAACCGTTCTCCAGGTCGCGGTGAAGTTCCCGGTAGAAATGTCCGCGGTCCAAACCGTCAAAAGCGGCTTTATCATCGTAAAAGAACGTCGAAACCGAATTCATGGCAACAAACAGGCCCTTCGGATAGCCTCCGAAATCCGCTTCAAGGAACGAAAACTCCGCACGGTTCAGGGCTGCTTCAATGCTCTTTTTATTCAGACCCTTCGCGGCGACATCAGCTACCGTTTCGCGGATGATCCGAAGGAATTCGTCTGCTTTTCCGGGGTCGGTTTCACGGGCCGTCACGGAAAGAATCGGCTGACGCTGGTCACCGCGGAACGAACCCGAAACATCGTTGCCGATGCCCGCATCGAGAAGCGCCTTTTTAACGGGTGCGCCGGGGATGCTGAACAGAATGGTGCTCAGAATATCCCACGCAATCGTCTTCTTCACGTCGGGACCGTCGAAAAGCTTCGCACCGTAGATCAGATAGGCTTTGTCATTCGTGTCCTCGTCCTCCGCAACGGAGTAGGTCATGTCGACGCGCTTAAAACCGGTCGGACTCTGCAGGCCGATCTCCGAATCCACGGGAATGATGTCGTATTTCGAAAGATATTCCCTGTCCAGATAGTTGAGCATGTACTGCATGTCCATGTCGCCGTACAGATAGATATAGCTGTTGGCAGGCGAATAATAGGTATGATGAAAAGCGAGAAAATCCTCATAGGTGAGCTCCGGAATGTGCTTCGGGTCACCTCCGGATTCCACGCCGTATGTCACATCCGGGAACAGCGTCCGGTAAAGTTCCATCTCAAGCCCGGCTTCCGGATCGGAATAGGCCCCCTTCATCTCGCTGTAAACGACGCCGTTCAGCGTAAGCTCGTCGTCCGTGCTTTCCATCTCATAGCGCCAGCCCTCCTGACGGAAGATCTCCTCGCGCTTATAGATGAGCGGATGCAGTACGGAATCCATGTAAACGTCGACCAGATTGCGGAAGTCCTTCTCGTTACAGCTCGCGACCGGATACATCGTTACGTCCGCGCCCGTAAATGCATTGAGGAAGGTCTTCAGCGATCCCTTCGAAAGCTCCATGAACGGGTCCTTGACCGGATACTTTTCCGAGCCGGCCAGAACCGAGTGTTCTATGATATGCGGCACCCCGGTATCGTCCTTCGGGGTCGTGCGGAATGCAATGGCAAATACCTTGTTGGGGTCGTCATTTGCCATTAAAACAATGCGCGCGCCGCTCTTCTTATGGCGAAGCACCAATCCGTCGCTTTGATACGCCGGAAGCCTTCTGCCGTACAGTCTTTCATATGCTTCGTTTTGAAGTGTTCCCAAGTCTCTCACTGACTTTTGTACCTCCTGTCATTACTGTTCCCATTATCCCATATATGCCCCCAAAAAACAAGGTCGAACTTACCTCCGGGGGGCCTAAACACAAGAAAACCCGGGCGCCGTCAAGCGTCCGGGTTCACAGTCATTTCGGTCTTAATCAGTCGTAGTCTTCCGCCTCGTCCAAAAACTCTTCGTCGGGAAGAAATCTTCTTTCGTACTTCTTCTTGGAGATGATGTAGAGGATGAAAAATGTCACGGCAAGGACGAACAGCACCACGCAGGCGCCGGTCATGAGTTTGTCCGAGAAAAGGCCTCTGCTCGGTTGCGGCGCAGCAGCCTGTACAACCGTCGTCGGGGTCGGTGCCATGGTCGCCGTAGGAACAGGCGTCGCGGTCGGCTCGGGCGTAGGCGTCGGAGTCGGGGACGGCGTGGGCGTAGGCGTCGGAACGAGTTCGATGTCTTCGGTATTGAAACGCTGGAAGGAGCCGTCGGTTAGATCAATCTGGAACCATCCGGTCACACCCTTGCTGTTCTTGCCGTACACGATGGCATATTCGCTCTCGTCGGAAACCGCATAAGCGGTAATTTCTTCTCCGTCAAACGTGCGGGTCGTCTTATTGTAACCCGTCGGAATGATGACGTCATCCGAAGGATCCAGAATTACGATATTCTGGGATTCGGTGCTGAAGCAGGCGTAGCGTGTGGCTGTACCCTTTTCCGTGTCCAGGATGTAAAGCTTACCGTCGGAAAGCTCTATGACATTGAATCCGGTCGTCTTGCTCGTCAGCGCACCGATCTTTAAGGTTCTGTTCCCGCTCGTATATTCTACAATCGTAGAATCCCATTCTGCCGTATCATTTACGTACTTGGCATCCGGTTTGTCCTTAATGGCAAGGTCTGTATCTCCTACCTTTACGGTGACCGGCGGCAGAGGCGTCGGAGTCGGTGTCGCAGGCTTCGGCGTCGGAGCCTTGCCTCTTGTCACGGTAATGGTATAAGTCTTAACGGTTTTACCGTCTTCTGCCGTAACCTTAACGTTTACGGTATTCGCGCCTTCCTTAAGTCCGGTATTGCCGGTAACGGCGACCTTGGCCTTGGCATCTGCTGCCTTCGCGGTAACGGTTACCTTGCTGACGGTTCCGCCGACCGAGGCGGTATAGTTCAGAACGTCTTTGGAGAATGCCGGAGAAATGTTGGCCTCACCCATCGAAAGGGATGCCAGCTCGGCATTGGTGGAAGCCTGATAGGGAGCGGTGATCTTCACGCTGCCGTTCTGCTTCGAGGTCGGAAACGTATCACCCAAAGCGGGATCCAGCGGGCACACATTTGCACTCGAAATGGAGAGTGCCGTTCCTCCCTCAGCCACATCCAGTGTTTTAAACACGAAGCTGTAGCTTGCGGATTTTGTTTCGTCATAATCGATGACATGGATGGTATTGCCGGAGACCCGGCCTCTGCTGTCGCCGGAGTCATATTGCAGTTTGGATGTGTCAAATGTGAACACAACATCAATGACACCGATGGTCGACGTCGC
>CADBTG010000098.1 GCA_902797475.1 uncultured Lachnospiraceae bacterium
CTCGAGCGCGCCCGCGCTCACCGCGACGCACACACCTACACGGCGATCACGATGGAGGAAATGAAGGACATTGCGGACAACAAGCCCGGCTTCATCAAGGCCATGTGGTGCGGCGACCGCGCCTGCGAAGACGCCATCAAGGAGCAGGTCGGCGTTACCTCCCGCTGTATGCCGTTTGCGCAGGAGCACCTTGCAGATACCTGCGTCTGCTGCGGTAAAAAGGCCAAGACCCTTGTCTACTGGGGCAAGGCGTACTGATTCGCATCACGGGAAACTCCATGAAAAATCTTGCAAAGTCGATACTTTCAAAAAAAGTGAGGCATCACCACTGCCTCACTTTTCTTATTCTATTCCTGTTTTTCTTTCTTCTTTCTCTTTTTATCTTCTTCCATGACACCCCTAACTGCAAAGCCAAAGAATATAGTGAAAAAAACCATTCCGCCACAGACAACTATCGGAATCAACTTATAGAACCCCGGCATTCCCAGAACGAACATTACAATTTCCGAAATCGCAAACAACGCCAACACAACAATTATAGCAATACTTGTTCCTTTCATTTTTCTACCTCTTTTTACTTCAATGTAAATATCTGGTTTTGTTTTACACTTTTTCTTAGTTAAAGCCCTGTAAAACACTAAGGGACAGTAAGTCAAGCTAAACGCCTTAAAAACACGAGGCCAGCGACTCGTATTCCAAATCTAAAAGCCCTACGCGCCATTAAAGGCAGACTTCTCATTCAACATCCAAATCATCCCTGTGATCAGAATCTCCTTGATTCCTTTCCGTTTGCCGCCGAGAGAGGATGTCTCGAATAGCCTTATTATAGCACATAATCGCTAATACGTTTTGAAAGTCTAAACTGTTTATAACCCTCCAAATATATCAATTCTTCCCACATCTCAGGTGAATAGACTTAATGGACCTCAAAATCCATTATCGGTCCCCCCTCCTTCCAAATAACCTCTGCGACCAGAACAGGATGAGAACTCAGATATACCTTGTGTTTCAGGAGCAGCAGCCAATCGTGTTCATCGCCTTCGACTACCAGAAGACCGTAACCGTAACCCGAGTCATAGTTTTCTGATTCGATCTCGGTGTCCCTTGAGGGCTGATACATCAATCCCGCAACCGGATCAAAACACACTAGACACTCGCGTGAAATTCCGCTGCCTTCCATTATCACGATATAGGCTTCTTTAACCCCGTCTCCGTTCAGATCCGCCATCACAATGTCTCGGATTCCACCGCCAAAACCACCAATCTCATATACCTTGTTGGAATATGTCAGAAAGTAACTGCCATCCGTTCTGCCAAACAACTGAATCCCAATCTCTTCCGACACAGTATCCGCAATGCACCTGTAGTAGTTGTCTTGATGATCTAACCAACTAGCGTCAAGCACTCCCTGGTTCACTGCGAGCTGCAGGAAATCAGTCACGCCATCATCAGAATCCAGGTCAAATTGTGTCCCGTATTTCGGGAACGGAAATACCGATCTGTCCTCAGCTCCTAACGTACAGAGGTAATCTCCCCGTAGGAAAATGGAAAACGACACGTCCTTTCCAAATGCCTCCACGTTTCCATCTGTAAACTGCAGTTTGGGAAATGCCCCCGTACTCGCATCACAGATTTCTTCCCTTAATGTCGTCGTAGCTACACGAACCTCTCCGCTGTCCTTTCGTGAATAGGCCGCCAAGGTCGCTGATAACCGACCTGAAGAAGCGCCTTTACCAATGGTTAGAATCTCCTTTTTCCCATCACCATCAGCATCTGTGAAGGCCGCAGTCCCGCATTGCCACTCCACGGCAACTCCGTCATATACGATATAAAAATGTCTTGTTAGCGAATCCGACTTGTTCAGCAGCGTCACAAAAACCTGCGCACCGGTTGCTTCATACATTCCCTCCGGAGTGACATCCATCGGTTTCACGTCGGTATTCGGAGTATAAAATCCCCATAGATCTTCTACATTTCGCATCGGGATCCCCCGAACCGGAGCATCCTGTCGCAATCCATGGGTTGAAAGGATCTCGCTCGCCTTATCCGGCGTATAGCCTCCATCAGGTGTCTGACCCTTCGTATATGCAAAAACATAACAACCGTTTGATTGCTCATAGACCAGGATCACACAACCATCCGTATACGCAACCCATGATATGTAATTCGATTGTTCTGCATCCACAAACCGATAGCCGGCTTCCCGGAGTTTTCTTCGATACGCAGATGCGTCAATATGATCATAGCAATACACATTTTCCTGCACTGCGTTCAACCATAAGTCCTGCTTTCCGGTTGTTTCTTTCACACCTTCCTCATCGGGAAGGATTACCCTATCTGCATTCGGCGAAGCAATCGTGGTAAGCAAGTAATCTTCCGTCGGTTTCAAAGTGACTGTCGGGGTAACTGTAGGTGTGTTGTCACTCTTCACCGGCTTTTCCTTTCCCTTATGCCACACAAAGATGAACAATACAATGTAGGCGATAACCACTATCCCAATCAACACAATTATGAGATTGCGGATTTTTCCAGATGTAATCTTTTCTTTCATTCTTTTCATCCCATCTCGCCTATCGTAACGCCAAAATCCTGCGGTTACATGATTTAATTCTTAGCTATTGTTTTTTATTTCTCAGAACAGTTTGCACCCTATCAAATCAGGGAATTTCTTCCTGAAATCAGGAGCGACTTCAAACACAATCCCCAATTCATTTAATGCTAATTCTGATAGTTTTTGTCGTATTAACAATTGTTTCCATCAAAGGTCCTCATGCATTTCTTCTATCGCAAGACTCGCTGCCTCACCTCAATCTGATTATACCACAGTATGAACAACGATAGGAAAACTATTTCAAATGCTATGTTTTTATGCTCACCGGATCGAAGCCCGGGGGAAAAGCGGCCTTGTCTTTCCGGCTCCTTAAGGAAAAAAATGGCCGGCAAATGTTTTAACACTTGCCGGCCATTCTCTGTACTGTTTGATAGAACTGAAACCCTAAGGGGTTCTGCGGTAAGACGCATCAATTTATAACACTCTATAATAGGTTATAATTACTTACTTCAGCGTAACCTTAGCGCCCTCAGCCTCAACCTTCTTCTTGATGTCCTCAGCCTCTTCCTTGGAAACAGCTTCCTTGATGTTCTTCGGAGCGCCGTCTACAAGATCCTTAGCTTCCTTGAGGCCAAGACCGGTGATCTCACGAACAACCTTGATAACCTTAACCTTGTTCTCACCAACTTCGGTAAGCTCTACGTTGAACTCGGTCTTCTCTTCCTCAGCGGGAGCAGCAGCACCTGCGCCTGCACCAGCAGCAACTACAACGCCTGCAGCAGCGCTAACACCAAACTCTTCCTCACAAGCCTTAACAAGATCGTTCAGCTCAAGAACGGTAAGGGACTTGATAGCATCAATAAATTCCTGATTAGTCATTTTAAATTCCTCCATTTAATTGAATTATGCCGACTTGCGGCGTGACCGTGCGGGATATCCGTACGGGGTCTGCGGGAATGTTAGGCAACCTCGCCCTTCTTCTCCGCAATCTGATTGAGAACGCGTGCAAGATTTGCAATCGGAGACTGCAAGCTGCCCAGAAGTCTGGAAATGAGAACTTCTCTGGACGGGATGTTTGCAACTGCCTTGCAACCCTCTGCATCATAGTACGTTCCGTCTACAACGCCGCCCTTGAACTCAAGCTTGTCCGAGATCTTCATTCCCTGGGAAAGAAGTCTGGCAGGCGCGGTCGCATCTTCAAGACCGAAAGCAACAGCTGTAGGTCCGTCAAGATGCTTGGAAAGCTCTTCATAAACGGTTCCGGCAAATGCCTTCTTCAGGTAGGTGTTCTTGTATACTTTATATACAACACCGCCCTCTCTCAGAGACTTACGAAGTTTCGTATCCTGTTCAACCGTCAATCCGCGGTAATCAACGAGTACGGCTGCCTTTGCATCGGCAACATACTTGGAGATTTCCTCGATAATCGGCTGCTTCAACTCAACCTTTGCCATCTGAATTACCTCCTATATGATTTTCGACTGTCGCCGACACTAAGAGGTGAGCGGATAAAAAAATAAGCTCCTCTTCCGAAGCGGAAAAGCAGCATAATAAACTCATCACCAAATGCTGACATATCCTCGGTTGGCGGATTTGCATCGCTTACGCCTTTCGGCACCTACTGTCTTCGGCAGTCGCATATATTTATAGCATACCGGGGTCCCGTTGTCAACAGCTTTTTTCCGTGCCGTGAAATCTTTTCCCGGACTTCCGGTTTTGTAAACTTTATGGAAAATGCAACAAAATATTACAATTCCGTCAGATTTGTCAAAGAATTTCACGCCGCGAAAGGAAAATTCACATTTTTCAAGAAAACACTTACATTTTTCGAATAATCGTGTATAATTTTATATACACAAAAACGGGGAGGTGATTGTATGATTCTTGATCTTGTAAAAGTTCGCGAAGATCCCGGTCTGGGCGAGCTGGCCATCAAGAGAAACGGTCGCACCGTCGGGGAGATTAAGATGCAGCGAATCCCGGCCCCCGGAAACTGGAAGATTCGTTTCGGCGACAAGGAGCTGGTTGTCGGGGAAACCACCCGCGGGACAACCGATATGATCGCTGCCTTCCAGATTGAGACGTCCGGAACCTCTTCGGGCTTCTGCTATCAGGTTCATACAGGCTCTCTCTTCAATAAATATGACATCTACGAGCTTCGTTACATGAGCCTTTCCTACAACCTGTATCCGGTCGGACCGGCAGACTGTAAGGCGCTTCCGATCTTCTACGGGAACTGGCAGATTGCTTCCATCGAGAGCCTTGACCAGACAAGCAAAGACATATTCCGGGATGCACAGATTCTTGCCGAGGATGAGAAGGCTGCATATGTCGCATTGATTCTGTTCTGCTACATCCGTTCCAATCCGCAGCCGCTCGTATCGGTAACGAACAAAAAGCTGCTCGGAAAGATTGACCGTTCCTTCCCGGACCGCATAAAAATCTGAATCGAACCGAACTTACAAAGAATAAACCCGTCGCAAAGCGACGGGTTTTCTGCTATGGTTCGGTCTTTCTTTAATTTACATAAACTTTGCTGTATTAAGCTTGATGCCGGGGCCCATCGTGGAAGTGAGCGTTACACTTCTCAGATACTGGCCCTTTGCAGCAGCGGGCTTAGCCTTTACAATAGCACCGATCAGAGTATCGAAGTTCTCCGAAAGCTGCTCTTCGGTAAAGGAAGCCTTTCCTACGGGGCAGTGAATGATGTTCGTCTTGTCAAGACGGTACTCAATCTTACCGGCTTTGATATCCTTAACAGCCTTGGTAACATCCATCGTAACGGTACCGGCCTTGGGGTTCGGCATGAGTCCCTTAGGTCCGAGTACACGACCGAGCTTACCAACAACGCCCATCATGTCCGGTGTTGCTACAACAACGTCAAACTCGAACCAGCCGTCCTTCTGGATTCTGGGAACGAGCTCATCGCCGCCTGCATAATCAGCGCCTGCTGCCAGAGCCTCATCAACCTTCGGGCCCTTCGCGAATACCAAAACGCGAACGGTCTTACCGGTTCCGTGAGGAAGAACGACAGCGCCGCGGACCTGCTGGTCAGCATGACGTCCGTCTACACCGAGACGAATATGCGCTTCAATGGTCTCATCAAATTTAGCTACGGCGGACTTCTTTACAAGTGCAATCGCTTCAGCGCTATCGTACTGTACGCTTCTGTCGATCAGCTTGGCAGCGTCCGTATATTTCTTTCCATGTTTCATAATATGTAACCTCCTAGTGGTGTTGTCGGGAGCTTATCCCTCCCACTTAATTCTTAGTCATCTACGACGGTGATACCCATACTGCGTGCAGTTCCTGCGATCATGCTGGTCGCAGCCTCAAGGTTGGCAGCGTTCAGATCGGGCATTTTCAGCTCAGCAATCTTAGCTACTTCAGATCTCTTAATCGTAGCAACCTTTTCCTTGTTCGGCTTACCGGAAGCTTTGTCAATCTTGCAGGCCTTCTTAAGAAGCACGGGAGCCGGAGGAGTCTTCGTGATAAAGCTGAAGCTCTTATCCTGATATACCGTGATAACAACAGGAATGATCATTCCTTCCTGTCCTGCAGTTCTGGCATTGAATTCCTTCGTGAACTGTACAATGTTTACACCGTGCTGACCGAGAGCGGGACCAACCGGAGGAGCCGGGGTTGCCTTCGCAGCCGGAATCTGTAATTTGATGTAACCTGTAACTTTCTTAGCCATAATAGCTTACCTCCTAAAATGTGGTGTTATCGGAAGATTTCCTCCCACTTACCGGTATGAAACCGGCAGTTCCCGTCCGCTGCCTTTACGGACAGGCATGTTGCATTAATAATGCTCTACTTTAACATCCTCAAATGCGATTTCCACAGGGGTTTCGCGGCCGAACATCTCTACCGTAATGGTAAGAGTCTGCTTGGCAGCGTTAATCGCCTTGATGACGCCCTGAGTGTTGATCCACGCACCGTTGAGTACGGTAACGGTCTCACCCTCAACAAATTCGAACTCTTCGTTCTCTCTGTTGACACCCATGTTGCGAACTTCCTGCTCCGTGAGCGGAACCGGTTTGGATCCCGGACCGACGAAGCCGGTGACACCGCGGGTGTTTCTTACCACGTACCATGTGTCATCGTTCATAATCATACGAACAAGCACATAGCCGGGAAGCATCTTCTTCTGGACCTTTTTACGAACTCCGTTCTTCATTTCGATGGAGTCAATCATAGGAACGGATACTTCCATGATGACGTCCTGAAGCTTACGGTTTTCGATGGTTTTCTCCAGATCGACCTTAACTTTATTTTCATACCCGGAATAAGTATGAACCACGTACCACTGTGCCTCTGCCATATCAGTCACCCATTCCTAAAAGTTCATACCAAGAATTGCCCCGAGACCGAGTTTGATAACAACATCGACCCCGAAGATGACCAGCATGAGAATCATCGTAATAACGAGAACTACACCTGACTCCTTGGCGATTGTTTCCTTGGTAGGCCAGATGATTTTCTTATACTCGGCTTTCAATCCCTTGAAGAAACTCTTCTTGGGAGCCTTTGCATTATCACCCATATTTCTCTCCCTTTCCGGTTAATTACTTGGTTTCCTTATGCAACGTGTGACGTTTGCAGAATCTGCAGTACTTTTGAGTCTCCATCCTGTCAGGATGGTTCTTCTTTTCTTTCGTTGTGTCGTAATTACGCTGCTTGCATTCCGTGCAGGCCAATGTAATTTTTACTCGCACAGCTTACCACCTCCGTAAAAAAATTAGGCATAAAAAAAAGGCCTCTTCCATAGCCTAATCAATATAACACAACCGTTTACCCGCCGTCAACAACTTTTTTCGGGAAAATGCGACACATTTTCCTTAATATATGCCGCGAATTTTCGGGACTTCTTCCGGGAAACCCATATCTTGGGTTTCCCGGTTTCCACACCCCGTTATATGCCGCTTTTCAGCCGGAAGAAGAATCGGCTGAGTCCGTTCATTTTTCGAAGAAAATCTTTGCGAAGACGCATGTAATAGCGCCGGATGCCCTTGGCTTCGTCCTCGGTTATGCCTTCCTTGGAGAAAGCAGCCCGCTCCGTCACCGCTGCGACATCGCGGATCGGCATCTCGCCTTCATAATCCGGAAGGATCTCAAACAGTCTCTGATGGTACTCTCTGTCGAGCTCCCCTTCCTTCCTGCGGATGCCCATATATCCCGCAAGCACCAGAATCTCGCGGTAGACCGCAAGTGCCGACTTGTTCGGCCTTCTCGTCAAGAGCCGGCTGTTTCTTGCCGTCATCAGTATCGCATAGCGCCCGAAGATCAAAAGCAGGCACGCGAAGATGAAAATCAGCACAATCAGCAGCACAAGCTTCGAGGTACCTTGTTCTTCATCCTTTTCGGATTCCTTCTTCCCGCCCTGTGACGGTGTTGCGCTCGGCCGGGTCTCGCTGTCTTTCGGCGTCGGTGTCGCGGTAACGGAAGCCGTCGGCTTGGCAGGCTCCGAAATATCAGGCGACGGCGTCACCTCTCTTTCGCGCTCAAGCGCATTCTGCAGATAATCGGTATTGACCGAATGATACGGCGTCGTCATCTCGATCGGATACCAGCCGTATCCGGGAATCAGTATTTCGGCCCACGCATGCGCACAGTCGTCCTTAACCGCAACCGTGACATACTGCTCCTCCTGAATGCTCAGACCGCTCTGATCCCGTATTTGCAGCAAATCGGTCCAGTTTTCCTCACCCGCCTCAATGTCCGAAGTTTTTACGACATATCCCTCGGCAAAACGCGCCGGAATGCCGAGCATCCGAAGCATCATGACGCCGGTCGATGCAAAATGCATGCAATAGCCGGTCTTGCTGTCCCGAATGAAGAACAGCAGCGGGTCAATGTTTTCTTTATTTTTCGGCGGATTCGTCGAGTAGCTGTAATTCTCGCTCAGGTAATTGCAGACGTATTCCACTTTTCCGAAAAGCGTGTCCTCGCGGCAGTCCGCCACGGCTTCCGAAAGCACCGCCCAGATTTCCGGATTGACCGCCGTATATGCCGAGCGTGCATAATCCTGATATTCCCGGTAGAACTCCAGGAGCTGCTCCAACGAATACTCGTGAATAGGTCCTTCGAGATCCGAAAACCGAATGGTCCCGGAGCTCAGGAATTCGTCGTCCGAAAAGGCGAACAGCGAAGGATATCCGTTCCGGTTATAGATCGTCGAGAAAACAAAGCCCGTTTCATTGCTCTGCCTATATCCCCGATCCCCGTCCGGAGCGAAGTATTCATTCGGGATAAAGTCGTTGCTCTCCCCGATAAAGCCCTGAAAGATCGCGCCGTACGGGGCATAAACATAGTTTTCGTCAGCCCCTCTGCGCCGGACGTCGATTTCTCCCTGATAAATCGGAAAACGCGACTTCTCCGTCACGGCATTGCTGTCAAACAGATATTGCAAAATCCGGATAGTATTCGTAAACGAGTCTCCGTAGTTTTCAAGCGCCACGGGGCGTCCGAAGAAACGCCTTGCGTAGCTGATAAACTCCGCTCTGTCAAGTGCCTCCGTCCAGCTTCCTGCCATATAGTCTGCACCGACGAAACCGCGCAGATATGTCTGCGGGCTGTTCTTCGGAAGCGACACCAGCAGGTGCGTCTTATGGGTAAATGCCACGCCGTCGCTTGAGAGTTTGCCGCCTGACATGCCGCCGTTTTGCTTATGGTCTTTGTTCCATTTGCCACTGACATAACGGCTGATGCGGTTCACGGTCTTCTCATTGAGGCTTCGCACCTCACGGCGGATTTCTCCGGTTTCCACGCTTTTTTGAAAGCGCTCTCTCGTGACGAACTGCGGAAGCCCGAACGCCGTCAGAAACAGCAGCCCGCCGAGAAGCAGTTCATATAAGAACACCTGTCTGCCGGGCATCCGTTCCCACGAAACGGTGCATTTCAGGAACACAAGCATTAAGGCAAATGCCACCATCTTTCCGGGTGCCGGGAAGATATTCGCGATGACCGCCACGTAAAGCGGCAGAAATGCGGGCGCAAGCCAGAAAAGGAAGCCCCGGCAGTTTTTGTAAATCCGGGTCAGAACCATGCAGCCGAAGATATTGATCAGCGCAAGAAGGAACAGCATGCCGCTTTCGGTTCCGGGATCGGCTTTCCACTGCAGAACCTCGCCGTAATACTGGTTAATCAGCTCGACGAACCGTCTTGCAAACCAGAACGCTCCGTTGATGGTCTTCTCGTGAAGAAGGGTCCCCACAGCGAGCAGGACCACTGTCACAACAAAGGCGGTAATCCTTCTTTCGGCGGGCCTCAGGCAGTCTGCGACAACCGAGCAGGCAAGCGACGCAAAGAAGATCAGCACGTACATGATGAGCGGTACTTTAAAGCCGAGCATGGATGCAAGAAGCATCAAAACAACGGCATGGCACACGGTCACATTTACCGCGCGAAGAGGGATTCTTAAGAGGCTGTCAGAGTCTTTCATGCAACCACCTCCCGAATCAGGTCTTCCGCAACATGTCCTTCCCGCACGGGAAGCACCTGCCACTCGTCTCCTTCGTTCACAGGCGTCACATCGGAAGTCAGATAGCAGGTCACGAAAGCATCACGCCTGCTCTCCCGGAAGAGATTCTCATCATCCATGAAAAGCCTGTCGGAAACATAATAGATATTCTTAAACGAACTGTCCGGATACTCCGAAAAGAATCTGGGCAGAATGCCGGTCTTGCCGCCTTCGTAAAACGGCGTGTCGAAGATAGCCTGAAACGCCGCGAAAACATCCTCTTCCGCCTCTATCATCTTCTCGAACAGCACATCTTCCCGCTCCTCGTACCAGACGATGCGATGACGGTGTCCCTCCCTGATGAGACTCGCGGAAAGTGAAAATGCGGAATCCATCAGCAGGTTGACCTTCTTGGCCTGTTCTGCTTCGGAAAGGCTCTCGTCCGGCCGGATCAGCTCTATAAGAAGAAGGCACGCCCATTCCTCCGGAAGCCCCATCTGCTTGACCATCAGCTCGTCCTGCTTCGCCGTAAGATTCCAGTGAATCCGATTCTGCCGGTCACCGGGCACGTATTCGCGCACGCCGAACAGCTCGGCGGGATCGTCGCCGGGCTTCACCTGGGAATACACTTCCTCTTCAATATACGCATAGGGATTGTTTTTGATCGGGCAGACCGCAAGTTCCTCCATCTGCGGCATGACCGTGCAGGTCACACTGCCCTGCACCACCGGAACGGCAAAGGAGAAAAGCCCCAAAGGCTCCTGCACGCGAACCGACTCAACGGTTATCTTAACCGTGCCGGAGTGCCGCAACCGGATACTCAGAGAAGACAGGGTTGTACGCCTGCCTCCGAGAGAAAGGATATGCTTTATACGTTCATTGGTCTTTAAAAAGATGTCTTCCACACTGTACCAGACAATGACATCGCCGGTCGCAAGGTACGATTTATTGGAAAATGCGATCGCCACCTCCGCGTTCTCCCCGCGTCTCGGATCCTTAGACACACCGCTCCAGGCAAACTGAATCTGCTTGCGCAAAAAAAGCAGCCAAAGCAGTGCCGCAACCGGAATCAGCAGGCACAGATAGAAAAGGACATAGAGTCCGTAATGAAAGAAGATCATGGCCAGATAGAACAGAATCAGTACAACGGCCACGTACAACACGCGATTTTTGAACATCTTACCCCCCTGCGGCCTTTCTAACCCTCCATACGGGAAAGAACCGGCGCAGTCACATTTCTCAACGCCTCTTCCGCAATGCTTTCCGTCTGAATCTTACGCGCTCTTGCCGCCGCAGTAAGAAGAAGCCGATGCGCAACGGTGCAGATGAAGACGTCCGCAACGTCCTCCGGAATCACATACTGTCTGCCCTGCAGGACGGCATTGGCCTTGGCCATGGCGATGATCGCCAACGATCCGCGCGGGCTGACGCCGAGCATCAGCATAGGATGGTTTCTCGTATAGTTTACAAGCGACGCAACATAGGCGTAGATGGCATCATGCACGAACACGCCTTCCGCGCGCTTACGGTAAGCAAGCAGTTCCTCCTTCGTCAGAACGCATTCCACATCGTCAATCGGGTTCGCAACGCCTCTTGCCTTCATCATCTGCACTTCGGCCTCGGGATCGGGATAGCCCATGCTCAGACGCACCATGAAGCGGTCCAGCTGGGAATCCGGAAGCATCTGCGTTCCGGCCGCGCCGACCGGGTTCTCCGTTGCCATGACGATGAACGGATCCGGGAGAGCTTTCGTAACGCCCTCAATCGTGATATTTCCCTCTTCCATTGCCTCCAAAAGCGCTGCCTGCGTCTTCGAGGAAGTACGGTTGATTTCGTCCGCAAGGTACAGGTTGCAGAGGATGCTTCCCGGAACATATACCTTCTTGCGCTCGTCCTTGTCGAACATGCAGAAGCCGACCACGTCGGACGGCAGAATGTCCGGCGTGAACTGGGTACGTTTATACTGAAGGTTCATTGCCTTGGAAAATGCAACGGCCAGTGTTGTCTTACCTACACCCGGGACATCCTCCAAAAGGATGTGGCCTCCCGCCAAAACGGCGGTCAGCACTCGGCGAATGATCAGGCTCTTTCCGACGATAACCTTTTTGATTTCTCTTTCTACGCGTAACAAATTGTCTGCTGCCATAATTTCTCCTCCAAAAGAATCGGGCAGGGAGGATACGGCCTGCCCTGCCTGCTACGCGGGGCCCGGCTCCCGCCGTCATATCCTCTCCGCGCATCAAAAAAGCCCCGTGCCGACCTGCCGATCGGCACGAGGCCTGAATTCTGTCTTAAACCGGTCTCAGATTACGCTTCCGTAACCGGAGCATCCACAACGTTCTTCTTAACGCTCTCGATACCGTTCAGGCAGCTCGGCTTAGACTTGTAACCTTCGCTCGTAGCGATAATCTCGCCGTTCGTTGCCTTCAGGCGGAAACGGAACTCACCCTTCTTATCGGTATATACTTCAAACTTAGGATGCTTAACCTTCTCAAAACCTTCAACAGTCTGATCTTCGATTCCGGCAACCTGTGCGTTCTTGCGTACGCTCTCAATACCGTTCTTGCATGCCTTCTCGGTGGTATATACTTCAGACGTTGCGATCACTTCGCCGTTGCCTGCCTTCAAGTCAAACTTAACTCCGCTGGCAACCTGTTTCATAACAAATTTACCCATAATACAATTCCTCCGTGAAATCGTTTTGAGCACAAAATGCCCTTTAGAACAGTATATTTCAAAGGAAAAGAGTTGTCAACACAAACTTCCCCCGCGCTAACGCACCAAATCGGTCAGTTTCTTGCCGTAAAAGTAGTCGTGTGTCATCTTGTCATATTCGGCCCAAAGCGGCAGCGTAGGGCATTCCGCGGCATGTGGGCACTCCGGCGCGCCCTCGCTCAGGCAGGCCACGGTCGCAAGCGAGCCTTCCATCAGCTCGATGATTTCTCCGATCGGATATTCCTCGGGCTTCCGGCACAGCTTGTAGCCGCCGCCCTTTCCGCTCGCGCCGATAACAAGGCCTCCGGCGACCATATCCTTCATAATAATCTCCAGATATTTTTTGGAAATCATCTGCCGCTCGGCAATGTCCTTAAGCGGAATGAAGTTCCCGTCATTGTGCTTGGCAAGATCGATCATCACGCGGATGGCATAACGCCCTTTTGTGGAAATCATGGCATTTTCCCCCTTAGAATTCGTTTTACCTATTATAACGCAGGGTGAATAGGTAAATCAAGTGGAAAATGCCACCCCTCCCCTCTTCAAAATGTTTCAATCCCCTCTTGACAGTGTAACAGTGTTACGTTATAATGCGAGTGTAACATTGTTACGGAACAGTGTTACGCACCTGGAAGGGAGGGAGCAAATTGAATCCGGAAGAGAAACTGATTTCGAAAAAGGATCTGCTTTCGCGCTACGGCATCTCGTACGGCTCTTTATACCGCTGGAAGCGGAAGGGACTGATTCCCGACGAATGGTTCATCAGAAAGGCCACCGTTACCGGGCAGGAAACCTTCTTCCCGGAGCAGCTGATCTGCGAGCGCATGGAACGGATTCTGTCCACCAAAGAGGACACGCTTCTTGATGAGCTTGCCAGAAAGCTGCACGGCGAGGAGCAGGGCAATCGGACCGTCATCATCGAGACAGCATACGGTTCCCACGCTTACAGGCTTTCGGACATTCGGGCGGTTACCGTATCAGACGGGGGAGAACGCAAAGACATCACAAAACAGATTACAGACTTATTGAAGGAGGATTTATCATGAAAATAGCAGGAAGCGGCAGCTTGCCGGGAGGCGATTATAACGAGGAAATCATCATCAGCGGAAGCGGAAAGATTACGGGCAGTGCATCCTGCACCGAGTTCAAAATCTCCGGCTCCGGAAAGGTGGCGGGTGACCTCCGCTGCAGCGGGCAGTTCGGGATTTCCGGAAGCGGCCATATAAACGGCAGTCTTCTTGCTCCGGAGGTCAAGGTGTCCGGCAGCGGCCATGTGGACGGCGCGGTTCAGACCGGCAAATGCCATGTATCCGGTTCCTTCCACACCGGTTCCGTGGACTGCAACGAGCTGCATTCAAGCGGTGCCATTCATTCCGACGGTGATATTTCCGGCGAGGACGTTGTCATTCACGGTTCGGTTCGCTGCGGAGGTCTTCTGAACGGCGAACGGATTGATGTTGAGTGTGACGGCAGAAGCAGTGCCGATTCAATCGGAGGAAGCTTTATCAAAATTCGCAAGAAGGGCGTGATCGCCGGACTCTTTCAGAGGCTGTTCGGCGGAAAGGACGCAGACTGTTTTCAGGTCGCAGGGAGTGTCGAGGGAGATGTCATCGATTTGGAATATACGGTTGCGGAATCGGTTGTCGGACGTGATGTCCGGATCGGTCCCGGCTGCCGCATCAAACGTGTCCTTTACACCGAAACGGCGGACATCAGCCCGGATGCCGAGGTCGAAAGCTGCGAGCGAAATTTTATGTAAACATATGAGAGGACTCTTTAGGGAGTCCTCTTTCTTCGTCGCTTTTACCTATTGACACAGTAGGTAAAAGGGTGTATTATCATCTCTGGGGACGGACGGTCCGTCTCCCATTTGTCATTAACATAAGGAGTGTTTTTATGATATATGCAGACAATGCGGCAACAACGCGAATCAGCGATGCCGCCCTGAACACCTTCATTACGCTGTCCCGGGACACTTACGGCAATGCCTCAAGTCTTTACACGGTCGGGCAGCGGGCCAAAGAGGCGCTTGAGCAGGCGCGCGCGGACATCGCTTCCGTGATTCATGCCGAGCCGCGTGAGATTCTGTTCACGTCAGGCGGAAGCGAGGCAGACAACCAGGCAATCCGTTCTGCTGCCGTTCTCGGTCTTTCGAAAGGAAAGAAGCACATCATCTCGAGTGCATTTGAGCACCATGCCGTGCTGCACACGCTTAACAAACTCGAAAAGGAAGGCTTTTCGGTTACGCTGCTTCCGGTTCACGAGGACGGACTCGTTCGTCCCGAGGAGTTGGAGGACGCCATCCGGGAGGACACCTGCCTCGTTACGATTATGTATGCGAACAACGAAATCGGAACCATTCAGCCGATTCGCGAACTCGGCGCCGTCTGCCGGAAGCACGGCGTCATATTCCATACCGATGCGGTCCAGGCAATCGGGCACATCCCGGTTGACGTAGAGGCGGATAACATCGACATGCTCTCTGCTTCCGCACACAAATTCCACGGCCCGAAGGGTGTCGGCTTCCTGTACGCGAAGAAGGGCATCCGGCTTACGAATCTGATTGAAGGCGGCGCGCAGGAGCGCGGCAAGCGTGCCGGCACGGAGAACATCCCCGGCATTGCCGCCATGGCAACCGCCCTCAAGGAAGCAATCGCAAGCCTTTCCGAGCGCGCAGAATACGTCGCCGCAAGGCGTGACCGTCTGATTGCCGGTCTTTCCGCAATCCCGCACTCGGCACTGAACGGCGATGCAACAAAACGGCTTCCGTCCAACGTGAACTTCTGCTTCGAGGGCATTGAGGGCGAATCGCTTCTTTTGCTGCTTGACGACCGCGGCATTATGGCTTCGTCGGGAAGCGCCTGCACCTCGGGCTCGCTTGATCCGAGCCACGTGCTTCTTGCCATCGGCCGCGTGCACGATGTGGCGCACGGCTCGCTCCGCTTAAGCCTCGGTGATGACATTACCGACGACGAGGTGGATTACATCATCAAGAACGTCAGCGAAGTGGTAACCTACCTGCGCGGCTTCTCCCCAATCTGGAGAGACCTGACGGCAGGAAAGAAACCGTTCATTCTGTAAGAAAGAGGAAGGAGAATTCATATGGCTCTTTATAGTGAAAAAGTAATGGATCATTTTCGTAACCCGAGAAATGTCGGCGTAATCGAGGATGCCGACGGTGTCGGCGAAGTGGGAAATGCCAAGTGCGGCGACATCATGAAGATGTATCTGAAGATTGAGAACGACATCATCGAGGATGTCAAATTCGAAACCTTCGGCTGCGGAAGCGCTATCGCTTCGAGCTCGATGGCAACCGAAATGATTAAAGGAAAGCCCGTTGCCGAAGCCATGAAGCTGACCAACAAGGCTGTTGCGGAGGCTCTTGACGGATTGCCGGATTATAAGATGCACTGCTCCGTCCTTGCGGAGGAGGCCATCAAATCCGCTCTTGAGGACTACGAAAAGAAGCGCGCCGAAAAGACCGACGCGCAGTAAAGACGAAAACAGAATGGGCTGACGGCCGGTGAAACACCGGGGCGTCAGCCCTCTTTTTTATGCTATGGCATTTTCCTTAGAAGAAAAATCCCCATCCGCAGCTTCTGCCCATCCAGCCCATGTGAGCGGGATAACGATAGCAGTTGGAGAAAGCATTCCAAGCATTCTGAACCATTCCGAACAGATGGTTCATGCTGTTCCATCCCCAGTTCCAACCGAAACCGAAGGTCGGCCAGGTCGGGTTGCAAATCGGTGCGGTTGCCTTTTCCTTGAAGAAGGCAAATACCTGAACGCCGTTGTCGGGCATTACGAAGGTATACGTTCCGTCAGCATTCTTCGTAACCGTTACATAAGAACCGTCAATGGCTTCGATGGAACCGTCTTCCAGGTCACGGCAGTTCATAACCTCAACTCTGTCAAGTTCATAACCCTGATCGGCTACGGGACGGAAGGAAACCGTTTTGCCCTCGGTTGCGAACCACTGATCGTCGTTCACGAACTCAAGGTTACCGCCCTCCTGCGGGCATCTGCCGATGAAGTTACCAATCGGTGCTTCATACATAACAGCATTGATGATAACCGGATTGGCAGGCATAACGAAGGAGTACGTCCCGTCTGCATTCTCCGTCACCTCGGTCAAAGAGCCCTCAACGGGTTCAATAATACCGTCTTCCGTCACGATGCAATTCAAAACTTCGACTCTGTCAAGTACATAACCTTCGTAAGCGTTGATGCGGAAGATAACCTCCGTTCCCTCGGTAGCAAACCAGTCAATATCGTTCACGAACTCAAA